>NZ_VRVA01000010.1:0-120297 GCF_008039945.1 Methylobacterium sp. WL64 | reverse complement strand
GGGCAGCGCGACGGTGCAGGATGTAGTTGGCGTCGCGACCCTTCCGGATACGGCGCTCCCCTCTCCCGACCCGGCCTGACGGCCGGCCCCCCCTCCCCCGCAGAGGGGGGAGGGAGAGCGCGCGTATCGTCCGATCGGCCATCACGCCGCCGCTCTTCCCGGCTCCGCGACAAGGCGCCGGAACGCGTCGGCCAGGTTCTCGCCCGGCGCGCCGATATCCCCGGCCCGGCCCCGGGCGACGATCTGGCCGCGGTGCAGGACCACGGCCTCGTCCTCCGGAGAGATCTCCTCGAAGATGTGGGTCGCCCATAGGACCGACAGACCCTCCTCGCGCACCAGGGCGCGAACGATGGCCACGATGTCGGCCCGGGATTCGAGATCGAGCCCGACGGTCGGCTCGTCGAGCAGGAGCAGGTCCGGCCGGTGAATCAGCGAGCGGGCGATCTCGATCCGGCGCGACTGGCCGCCCGACAGCGTGCGGACCTTGTCGTGACGGCGGTCCGCCAGGCCGACCCGATCGAGCAACGCGCCGACGCGCAGCTTCCCGACCGTGCGAGTGATGCCGTGCAGGCTGGCGTGGTAGAGCAGGTTCTGCTCGACGGTGAGGTCGGTATCCAGCGTGCGCGCCTGGAACACCACGCCGAGCCGGGCCAGGGCCCGGGACGGCTCCCGGTCGAGCCCATGGCCGAAGATCGAGACCCGGCCGCTCTGGTTGTTGTAGAGCCGGGTGATCACCGAGAACAACGTGGTCTTGCCGGCGCCGTTCGGCCCCAGCAACGCCGCGAAGCGCCCGCGCTCCACCGTGATCGACACGTCGTCCAGCGCCGCGCGGGCCCCGAACCGGTGGCCGACATGCTCGACCTGCAGCGCCGCCTCGCTCATCGGCCCAGCGCCTTGCGGGCATCCGTCACCGCGTCGAGGCACTCGTCGAACTCGCCCTCCTTCTGCTCGCGCTCGGCTACCCGGAGGGCTTTCTTGAGTTTTGGGAGAGCGGCTTCGGACGGATTCGCCGCCAACGCGTCGCGGATCATCGTGATGCCCTCCGCGCAGGACGCCGCGTCGTCGGCCGCCAGGGCGGGGGTGGTCAAAAAGATGCTGACGAGTAAGAGCGCGAACCCCCTCCCCCCTCTGCGGGGGAGGGTGGCCCCCGAAGGGGGTCGGGAGAGGGGAGCGACGGTGAAGGATGAGGTAGCGACCTTCATACCGACGCAGCCTTGTCCTGAAGCCGGGCTCCCCTCTCCCGACCCGGCCTGACGGCCAGCCCAACCTCCCCCACAGAGGGGGGAGGGAGATGCGTTTTTGGCCTTGCGCCAAATTCTGAACCCGTCACCCATCACTTCACCGTCAACGTGCCGCTCATGCCCTTCGCCTCAAGGCCGCGCGCCTCCCACTTATAGGTACCGGGCTTGATCGCCACGAACTCGACGGCGATCTCGCCGGGATCGTCAAACTCCAGGTGATCGGGCGCGCCGCCGCCGTGGATCTCCTTGTGCTCGATGACGATCTGGTTGAGCCAGATGTAGCGGAAGAACTCGGGCGCGTAGAACTTGTACTCCTGCCGCCCCTTGGCGACGATGCGCAGCCGGTAGGCCTTGCCGGATTCCAGCGTGATGTCCTTGTTCTCGACCGCGAAATCGTTGCCCTGATCGTCGCCCAGGACGAGGTCGGGCAGGTTCTCGCGCTTCTTGGTCAGGTCGAGGGCCGTGGCCGGCCCGGCGGCGAACAGGCCGGCCAGGGTCAGGGCTGCGATCCGAAGCATCCGCGTCATGGCGTTCCTAAACCGTGCGCCGGCCGTCCGGCGGTCGTGTTCTGCGTCATGGGCGTCCGGCCGCGTCCGGCCAGACACCCGTGCGAAATCCCAAATCCCATCAGTTCGGGGAGACGGCGACGCCCCAGGGCAGCAGGCCGACCGGGATGCTCTTGACCACCTTCTCGGCGGCCACATCGATCACCGAGACGTCGTTGGAGGTGCCGTTCGTCGTGAACAGCATCTTCTGGTCCGGCGTGAAGGCGAGCTGCCAGACGCGCTGGCCGACGGGGAGGTACTTCTGGACCTCGTAGCTCTTGGCATCGATCACCGCGACCCGGTTGGCCGGGCCCAAAGCCACGAACGCCTTGGTGCCGTCCTTGTTGATGCGGATGCCGACCGGCTGGATCGCCTCGTCGTTCACGCTGGGGATCTTGAAGGTGATCTTCTTCACCACCCGGCGCTGCGCCACGTCGATCACGCTGACCGTGCCGCCGACCTCCGCGGAGACCCACAGGAATTTGCCGTCGGCGGTGAACTCGGCAAAGCGCGGCCGGGCGTCAACCAGCACGTTGTCGATCACCTGGAACGTCTTGGTGTCGATGAAGTGCGCCATGTTGGTGGTCTCGGAGGTGTTGACCAGGATCTTCCCGTCCGGCGACAGGCCCATCCCCTCCGGCTCGACCCCGACCGGCACCTCGGCCAGGACCTTGTTCTTCTCGATGTCGATGATCGTGACCTGGCTGTCGTCCTCGTTGGCGACGTAGAGCGGGTTGCCGGAGGCATCGAGGATGAACTGCTCGGGATCGGGGCCGGAGCGGAGCGAGCGCACGACCTTTCCGGAGCTGGCATCGAGCACGTCGATCCGGTCGTCGTCGCTGGCGCAGACGAACACCTCCTTGCCGTCCTTCGACACGGTGATCCCGCGCGGCCGGCGCCCGACCTTCCAGGTGGCGGTGACGGTCATCGTCGTCGTATCGATGACGCTGACGGAGTTGCCCTTCTCGTTGCTCACGTAGGCGGTGTAGGCAAAAGCCGGTCCGCAGAGGGCGAGCCCCGCTCCGAGGGCGACAACACTCAGACCTGCCTCGACGCGGCGGCGCATACGACTTCCTTCCCTTGTGGCGTCCCGGCGTCCTCGAAGGACGTTCTCGGAGTCCGATTGTAGAGCATCGTCCGCGCGTTGCGAGGGCGCACGCCCCTCACCAACGCCGCAGGCGGCGTCGAGCGTCATTTGAACTTGCAGGTGGTCTCCGGCAGATCGACGCCCAGCGTGTCGAGCAGCGTGCGCTGGTGCAGGAAGCCCTGCTCCGGCGCGACCGAGACCAGGGCCTTGGGCTGGACGACGATGACCGGCTGGCGCAGCTGGTGATCCCAGGGGCGGAAGCTCAGCGACACACCCTTGTAGGCCGGCAGGTTGAAGGCCGGATCGACCAGGTACGGGGTCAGCACGGCGGGATCGTTGGTCTTCTTGGCGGTGACGGCTTCGCCCACGGTCCGGATCGCCGCCCAGGCCTGGTAATCCAGCGGGCGCATCAGCCGGGAGGCGAGCCGCCGGAACCGGTTCTGCGCCTGCGCGGCCCCCCAGGTCTCCAGTACCGGCGACCACGTGGTCGAGGTCAGCGCCTGCGTGCCGCCGACGGGCCGCGGATCGACGGTGCGGTAGGACACGTAGTCGCCCCAGTCGCCCTCCTCGTCGGCCACGAGCGCCATGTCGTAGTCGAGCCCGCGGGTGAAGACCATCGCCTCGGCCCGGGTCGGGGTATCGCCCCGCGCCTTGGCCAGCGGCCCGAAGGTCCAGGGTTTCTCCGCGGTGATCTTCAGGCCGAACTTGCGCGCGGAGTTTCGTACGGCCTCGGCATAGGCCTTGTCGGCCTCGGTCGGCCCGACGATCAGAAAGACCTTCCGCCACCGCATCACCGTCATGTACTGCGCGATGGCGTCCGTCAGCATCGCCCGGGACGGCAGGATGTGGAATACGTTGGACCGGCAGTCGGCGCCACGCAGGCGGTCGTCCGGGGCGCCGGCGTTCAGCACCACCGCCCCGGTGTCCTTCACCGCGTCGGCCACCGCCAGCACCGCATCCGCCGGCAGCACCAGGACCAGGTAGTGCACGCCCTTGGCCACCAGCTCCCTGGCCGCCGCAACGGCATCGGGCTTGTCGTCGCTCAGCGCGACCGCATCGAGCGAGAAGGTCTGCTTGGTGAACCGGCCGGTGGTGTTGTTGTCGGCGATGCCCATCTTGGCGCCGGCCAGCCCCTCGTCTTCCGGGGCGGCCTCGGCGTCGTACGAGGACGGTGCCGGCTGCGGCCGGTAGATCAGGCCGATCGACGTTTCGATCGGTTGCGGCGCCGGCTGCTGGGCCTGCGCGGCGACGGGTGTCGCCAACATCCAGCCCGCGAAGAGAACGCGAAGGCTGACTGGGCGCTGCGTCCGATAACGCGAAGGCTGGACGGGAATTCGGGCCGGGGCGTGTGCAGGATCGTGCATGACGCGGCCTCTAGCAGCTTCGGATCCGGCCGCTCAACCGCGGCTTCTTGGTCGGACGTTCACGTTCGTGTCGTGGGCCACCGGCGCGCCGATGTACATTGCCAAATTGTCCCTTCGCCCGAGCTATAGTGGCGAAAACGCCGCCGGCAGCATCAGCGCCGGTCAACGAGAGGGAGCCCCGAGGATGCACCACCTGGTATCGTGCGCTGTGACCGCCTGTCTGCTGGCCGGGGCGTCCGGTGCCCACGCCGCCGAGAAAGCCGCGGTGTTCCCGGTGGAGTTGTTCGATCCCGGCGCCACCTACGGCACGCGGGTCCGGCCCATCGACACCAAGAAGTTGACGCTGGTCACGGACGAGCTGCGCAACGCCCTTCGCAACCAGGCCGGCCTGGATATCATCGACACAGCCCCGAAATCCGACGTGGTCGCCAAGGAGGGCCCGCTCTACAAGTGCAACGGCTGCGCGGCCGACATCGCCAAGAGCCTGGGTGCGGATCTCGTCGTGACCGGTTATGTGGAGAAGGGATCCGGCCAGATCTTCAACCTGAACGTCACCATCGCCGAGGCCGAAACCGGCAAGATGGTACGCGGCGGGCAGGTGACGATCCGGGCCGATACCGACGACACCTGGGCGCACGCCATGCGCTGGGTCGTGAAGAACCGCCTGCTCGCCGAGCCGTTGCCCGGCAAGTCGTGATTGCGTGCCGCCCATCTTCGAGAGATCCGTGTCCGCGTACCCCGTTCCGCCAGGCCCCCTGCCCCGCCTCCTCGTCAGCGTGCGCGATCCGGCCGCGGCCGCGGCCGCCCAGCTCGCCGGGGCCGACCTGATCGACGCGAAGGATCCGGAGCGCGGCGCGCTCGGCGCGCTCGCCCCCGCAGTGGTGAACGAGATCGTGGCGCGTGTCGCCGGCGCGGCCGTGACCAGCGCGGTGGCAGACCCGACGCCTGAATCCGTGGCCGCGATGGCCGGCACCGGGATCGACTGGGTGAAGGCCGGCCTCGCCCCCGCGCAACGCCGCGATATCAAGGCGCTCGCTGCCCTCGCTCAGACCGCCCCCGGCCGCCTGATCGCGGTCCTGTTCGCCGAAGACGGCTCGGCGGCGGACCTCGTCCCGGCTCTGGTCCGGGCAGGATTTGCAGGTGCGATGATCGACACGTCCGGAAAGGCCGGCGTCCGCCTGACCGACCTCGTCGAGCCCCAGGCGCTCGCGGCATTCACGACGGCCTGCCGGAGCCACGGGTTGATGAGCGGATTGGCAGGTTCACTCAGGGTCACCGACATCGCGACCCTCAGCGTGCACCGCCCCGACTATTTCGGTTTCCGCGGCGGCCTGTGCCGCGACCTGGACCGGCGCAACGGTATCGACCCGCTGCGGGTCGCCGAGGCCGTGCGCGCCCTGCGCCCGAACCAACGGGACGCCGCGTGACGACAATCCTCAAGATCGGCGGCAGCCTGGCGGCGGATTCGGACCGCCGCAGCGCCCTTCTGGCGGATGTAGCGGCAGGGCTCCACGGACGCTGCGTCGTGGTGCCCGGCGGTGGTGCCTACGCGGATGCCGTCCGTGCCGCCCAGATCCACGAGGGCTTCGACGATGCGGAGGCCCACCGCCGGGCGCTGGCCGCAATGGGTCGCATGGCGGCGGACTTTTGCTCAATCGAGCCCCGCCTCGCACGTAGCCCGGCGCCTTGGGCGGAGAACATCGACACTTCCTGGGTCTGGGACCCGACGAACTTGCAGGTCGGCGACCCTGACATCCCCGAGACTTGGGACGTCACATCCGACAGTCTCGCGCTCTGGCTTGCGCTACGAATGCGTGCCGCACGCTGCGTGCTGGTGAAGTCGGCCGACGCATCGTCACAGGAGGATGCCGATGGACTTGCCCAAAGCGGGCTGATGGATGCCGCCTTCCCCGCTTTCGCTGCACGCTACGAGGGCTCGATCGCGATCTGGGGACCGACCCGGAACGTCACACTCCGCCAGCGAGTGGTTGTTTGAGCGCCCTCGAGCACATCGTATTCGTCACCGGTCGCCTCGCCCGGGCGCGGCTCGAAAAAGTCGCGGCCGGTTTGCCGGCGACGATCCGGTGGAGCATCGCGGATGCCGGCGTTAAGGTCGCAGCGCTGATGACGGAAGAAATCATCCGCCGCCGGATCGAGATTCCCGAAGGCGCGACCCGGATCGTCCTTCCGGGTCGCTGCCGGGCCGATACCGCCCGGCTGGCCGAGCATTTTCATGTGCCGGTCGAGCGCGGCCCGGACGAGGTGGTCGATCTGCCGGCCTGGCTGGGGCTCGCCGGGCGCAAGGTGGACCTTTCGAAACACGACCTGCGGATCTTCTCCGAAATCGTCGATGCCTCGAAGATGACCCCCGACGAGATCCTGGCAAAAGGGCTCGACCTGGCCCGCCGCGGCGCCGACGTGATCGACCTGGGCGGGCTGCCGGACACGACCTTCCCGCATCTCGAGGAATCCGTCGCTGCCCTGAAGGGCGCCGGCCTTCATGTGAGCGTCGATTCCTTCTCCCTGGACGAGCTCGCCCGGGGCGCCCGGGCCGGGGCGGATTACCTGCTCAGCCTGAACATCGACACGCTCGATCTTGCGTTCGAGACCGACGCAGTGCCGATCCTGGTGCCCCTGCGCCCGGACGACCTGCCCTCACTCGACCGTGCGATCGAGCGGATGCTGAAGGCCGGGCGCCCGTTCCTGGCCGACCCGATCCTGGAGCCGATCCATCACGGCTTCGTGGATTCAATCGGCCGCTACCGCGACACCCGTGCCCGCTGGCCCGACATCCAGATGATGATGGGCACCGGCAACTTGACGGAGCTGACCGAGGCGGATTCGCTCGGCGTCACCGCTCTGTTGGTGGGAATGTGCTCGGAACTGTCGATCGGCAATGTGCTGATCGTCCAGGTTTCGAACCACACCCGCCGCACTGTCGAGGAGCACGACGCCGCCCGGCGGGTGATGTACGCGGCCAAGGCCGACTCCGCCCTGCCGAAAGGCTATGGGCGCGCGCTGTTGGCCCTTCACGACAAGCGCCCGTTCGTGCAGACCGCTGCGGAAGTTGCCCAGGCTGCAGGCGAGGTCCGGGATCCGAATTACCGGATCGCGGTCGCCGAGGACGGGATCCACGTCTACAACCGCGACGTCCACAGGGTCGGCACTGACGCGATGGCCTTCTTCCCTGATCTCGACGTGACGAGCGACGGCGCCCACGCCTTCTATCTCGGAGCCGAGCTCGCCAAGGCCGAGACCGCCTGGCGGCTCGGCAAGCGCTACGTCCAGGACGAGGCCCTCGACTGGGGCTGCGCGGCCGACGCTGACGTCGAGGACTCGACCGCGTTCAAGAAGGCCGGACACACCCGCCATTCCGGTCCCGACGCGCCTCCGCCCGGTACCCGCGATGCACGGCTGGTGAAGCCCGAGGCGGATGCCGACGCCCCAAAGACGATCTCGGAAGTCGAGGTCCGCTACGAGGCGCAGCCAGAGAACCCGCAGCCCGCAACCAAGCTGGTCTGCGGCCGACTGGTGCCGGCGGATAGGGCCTGAGCGATGCCGCTGATCCTCGAGACCATCGTCACCACGCTTGCGCCGTCCGGTGAGCTGCATCTCGTGCCGTTCGGGCTGATCGGCGAGGAAAACGGCTACGTGCTGGCGCCGTTCCGACCCTCGCCGACCATCGTCAATCTCGAGGCCAATCCGTGTTTCGCGGCGTCGAGCCCGAGGGACATCCGGGTCATCGCGGGTGCGGTAACGGGCCGGCGCGAATGGCCGACCGTGGCGTGCGCGGTCATTGCCGGCCGGCGGCTAGCCGACAGTTTCGGCCATGCCGAGTTCCAGGTCGCATCGGTCGAGGACCAGGAGACCCGGCCGCGCTTCCACGGCCGCCTCGTGCATTCGGCCGCCCACGCACCGTTCATTGGCTACAACCGCGCCCAGGCCGCGGTGCTCGAGGCGGCGATCCTCTCGACCCGGCTCCACATGCTTGAGCCGGACAAGGTGTTGACGGAGATGGCCTACCTCGCCATCGCCATCACCAAGACCGCGGGCCCGCGCGAGCGCGAGGCCTGGGGCTGGATCGAGGACAAGGTCGCTGAGGCTTTCGGGGCCGAAGCGCGCATTCTCGGTCGGGACGCAAGCTAGATCCGTATCCGAGAAATCGAATGCGGCTCTGACACTCACTTGTGACACGCACTCGGACGTAGAACCGGTATCTCGATGCCGGACCGCGCCCCGGAGGCGGGAGGAGCAGGACACGATGAAGAAAATGACCCTGGCCCTGGCGGCCACGGCCGCCCTGGTGGCGGCGACCGCGCAGGCCCACGGCCCGACCCGGCGCAAGATTTCCGAGTCGATCGAGATCAACGCCCCGGCCGACAAGGTCTGGGCCGTGATTGGTGACGTTAAGAACGCCGACTGGATGGAGAACGTCACCAAGACCGAGGTCAGCGGCGACGTGCCGAACAAGTTCACGCGCACCCTAACGCTGAAGAACGGCAACCAGATTCAAGAGACCAGCAACAAGTACAAGCCGGACGAGAAGCTTTTTTCGTACTACATCGAGAAGGTCGATGTGAAGGACCTGCCGGCCAACGATTACTCTGCTACGATCACGGTCGAGCCCGCGGGCGACGCCAAGTCCAAAGTCGAGTGGAAAGCGGCCTTTTATCGCGGCTACATGAACAACGATCCGCCGCCCGAACTCAACGACGAAGCCTCCGAGAAGGGCGTCGGTGCCTGGATCAAGGCGAGCCTCGCCAACTTGAAGGCCAAGGTCGAGAAGGGCTCGTGAGCCTGCGCGGGTTTCGCAAAAGCGTCCTGCGGTTTTGCGATAAAAACCTGCGCCGTCACCGCAAATGGGGCCAGGCGGCGTTCGTCGCCGGCCTGTCCCTGACCGCGACGCACGCCCGCGCCGAACAGGCGCGGGAAGCGATCGTGACGACGCAGCTTGGCGGCGCGGTCGAAATTGTCGATCTCGCAGCCGGCAAGGTGGTGCGTAGCATCAAGCTCGACGGGGCGCCGGCAGGAATCGCCCTGTCGCCCGATCGCAAGCGGGCATACGTCACGCGGCCCGAAGGTCACGGTCTCGCGGTGCTTGATCTCGATGCCGGCCTCGTTGCCGCAGAAGTGCCGCTGCCGGGTGGACCCTTGGGCGTCGCTGCCGATCCGATGGGCGTCAAAATCTACGTGGCGGATTGGTACGGGCATCGCCTGTTCGTTTTGACCGAGCGCGACGGCCACCTGATCCCCGATGGCGAGATCGCGGTCGGCGCCTCGCCATCGGGTATCGCCGTCTCACCCGACGGTGCGACGCTCTACGTGGCCAACCGGGAGGCCAACACGGTCTCCGTGGTCGATGCCAGGACCCGCAAAGAAACCAAGGTCATCCCCGTCGGGCAGCACCCGTTCGGAATTACCCTGGATGCTGCCACTGGCCGCGCCTACACGGCGAACGTCACGAGCGACGACGTCTCCGTGATCGATCTGGCGGCCGGACGAGAGATCGGTCGGATCCCGACCGGTCGGCGACCCTATGTGATCGCCCTTACGCAAGGGCGCGGCTTCGTGACCGATCAGTATGCCGGCAGCGTCACAGCCTTCGATCTCACGACTCTCAAGCCGCTCGCGGATATCGACGTCGGCGATCATCCCGAAGGCATCGCGGCCGACGCTGGCGGTCGCCTCTACGTCGCCAATTGGGGTGACAACACGCTGAGCGTCCTCGACGGCCGGACGCTGAAGGTGCTGACGACCATCCCGACCGGGAACGGCCCCCGCGCGTTCGGCGATTTCCTCAGGTAGTGCAGCTGCAAGATCGTGGGTCGCCCCCACACCTTCATCGCCCCGTTCAAGGGTGATGGCCGCTTCGAACTGTTCGCGATGACGGGCGTGTAGCAACCGCGATTGTGAGTAGCGAAAGCACGTCACCGGGCATCCAGACCAACGATGTGGCGTGTGAGCCCTGATCGGTCGACCGGAGGCGTCCTTGAATGGAACGCCGTGCCGGACAACCCCGACACAGAGCGGCAGCGCGGCAAACGGGGCACAGCCTCGCGATCGGAGCGCGCCGGATCACTGAGGTAGCCCGCAAGGCCGATCCGGTCCGCACGCATTGCAATCCGCGCCCTCGGCTCGATCGGCGACGTAGCCTGCCCAAGGCTCCGAGAGTCCGCGCCCGAGAACCGAGCAGGCCGCATGTGAAATGCGCCGAGGAACCTCGAAACGGCCAAGTCGCTTGCCCTTGCATGCCGGACACGACACCCGCAAAGAAGAAAACGCCGGCGAAGCCGAAGCGGGCTAAGCCCGTCGTGAAACCACCTGCCAAGGTCGGCATGGCTACGCAGCTCGCTGCGATCCAGGACCGCTACCGTCGCGCCATGACTGCCGCCCTTGATCACCCGCATCGCGAGCAAGGCAATCTGATCCGCATCGCCTTGGCCGCCCTGCTGGCCGAGAAAGTCGCGCTCGGCGTCGCGGACGGTGAAGAGACGGCTGAGGCTGCGGAATCGTAGTTCCTGGCGCCCGTGCGAAGGCAACTGCCCGCCGCGAAAGCGTCTTGCCCGACCATTCAGGTAAGACGCTCCCGATCTATGCCGGGCCTCCGCGACCATCCGTTGGGGCTGATCCACGGAACGAACCGATCGCTCAGTCCAGCTGACGGTTTGGCGCCCGACGGTAGGCGATGCGGGCGATGACAAGGGCGCCACCGATCTGGAGAAAACCGGATTCACCGAGATCCGCCGGCGCATAATGCGCCTGGATCAGCAATCGTGTCAGCGCGTTCAGCGCAAGGAGAGTCAGGCAGAAGGCTGCTGCAGCGAGCAGACTGGCGACGAACTCGGGCATGCTTCGTTTCCCGTGTCGAACACGGACAGAGTAGCAAGCCCTACGCCAAGGGAAAGGCGGGTGTTTGTCGATCAGCGCTTTCTACCTGGCGAAGCCGGAGTGGCTGCCTGGGCCGCCGGCGCCGCCAGTCGGGGCGTTTCCACCGAGAGGCGCTTCACCGGCCACCCGTCGCTCCAGCGCTCCATGTCTGCGAGCCGCGGATTGTTCTTCATCGCATTCGCGTCCGAGCCGGCGAAGGCAGCGGCAGCGGCGATGTCGAAGGTCTTCCAGAACCCGAGGTAGTCCAGCGCGTCGACGCGGGCGATATTGATCTGTGCGACCAGCGTCTGCTGTTCGCCGGTCAACGCCATATCGGCGGACCAGCGGAACGGCGGCGGCTTCGGGGCGTCCTTGGCCGCGTCCTTTGGATCCGGCCCCGGCTTGATCGCGCCGCCATCATAGGCTGTGTCGGTTCCGGCGGGAGCCGCGAGCGTGGCCGTCAGAGCGGGGAAGCCGTGATCGTCCGAGAGGGCGCGCACGAAGAGCTTACGCTCCAGCGGTACGGCACTCGCTTCACGCAGCAGCCGTTTCGCCGCCAGGTCCGCCGCCCGGGTATCCTTGTCGCCGACCATGGCGATGAGCAGGGTGGAGGACTGGATGCCGGACAGCTCCGTCAGCGCGATTCCCCGCGATTTGGGGCCGCTGGCGATGCCGCCCGGCGCGGCCATGAAGATCAGCTTCGGGACGGGGAGGCCATGCTGCTTGGCGTCGGCGGCCATGTCCATGGCGAGCGGGGCGCCAGCCAGGTGCCCGATCAGGGCGACGCGGCCGAGATCGGGTTTGGCGTCCGCGTCCGAGGCCAAATCCGCCAGCGCCGCTTTGACCAGGCTTTCGGCGAGGCCGGGTGCGTCGGCCGGGCGCGTCCGGTTCACGTCCTGAAAGCGCGGGTAGAGCACAAGCCAACCCTGGCGGGTGAGATGGTCGATCCAGCCGCCGTAGCTTTGCGGATTGACCACGCCCCATCCGTGCAGGAACACAACCACGGGCCGGCCGGCCTCCGGGGCGGCGCCCGCAGCGTGGAACGCGAACGTCGTCGCGGTCCCACGCCCGAGCAGACGCTTCATGATCGTCGCCTTGCGGTCGCCGAAACCGCCGGCCCCCTCAGACGGCTGCGGCGGCGGGGACGCGGCTTGGGCAACGCTCAACCCCGCAAGCGCCAGGATCACACCGGCGGCAAACGATCCGCGAAGAACATTGAGACGCATGAGGGGCTCGACTGAGAGACGCGATGCGCCGGCAGGTCAGAGCGCGCTGAATAGCAGATTCATTGGCCTTGGCGACTCATCCCGACCTGATCGGTCAGGCGCCGCAAGCGCGCTCGGATTCCGGACGGTCCAGGCGCTCGGCCAGCGCCAGGATCTCGGCTGGGACGGCATCGGCGATGGGCCTGTAGTGCGCGCGCAGCTCGTCGGTCACCGTGTCGAGGAGATCGGCCTCCTGATGGGCGTCCCAAGAGCGCCGACGCAGGGAATCGGCGTAGTTGGCAGCGACGATGAGCATGATTGATCTGAGCTGCCGACGGAGTTGCTCGGGATCGGGCGTCTTGCGCCCCGGGAGTGCCGTACAACCCGGAGTAGGTCTCAGGTTTCCAGACCCGGCATAATTAATTTTCCGCCCGGTCCGATCACCGCCGGGCCGGTCGACGCCGACGGACGACCGGCCGCCTGCTCGACCCAGGCCAGAATATCCTCGGCGCGCCAGGGCTTCGGGATGAAGGTCGCCGACATGCGCAGGTCGCTCGGCTGGTCGCCCGCATCCCCGGAGGTCAGCAGCACCCGGACCCGCGGCCAGGTCACGCCGATGATCCGCGCAAGTTCGAAGCCGCCGATCGGTCCGGGCGTACGCACGTCGGAGAACACGACGCTGACTTCGTCCGCGCGGTCGTTGAGGATGGCGAGCGCCCGTTCGGCAGTCTCAGCCTCGATCACCGTGAAGCCGGTATCCTCCAGGAGCGTGGCCGCGAGGAAGCGCTCGTCGGGTTGGTCCTCCACGACGAGGATGACGGGCTTCTGTCCGGGCTGTACCGAGTCGCTCATGGGCCGGGACACTCTACAGGGGCTGAACGGCGGTCGCGACGATCGGTTCAACGCTCCGATCGCAGCGAATGGCCGGACCCGCGCAGGCACAGATCCTCCTGCGACCCTGGCATATTCGGCAAGTTGTGGCCGTGTCCCGGGAAGCACAGCCATCCAGGAACATCCTGGTAAGACCGCCAGGATCGGTTTGATCAGCCGACGCCGTTGGCTTTCAGGAAGGCGAGAGCGCGGGTCCAGCCGTCCTCGGCGGCGTCCTTGCGGTAGCTCGGCCGATAATCCGCGTGGAATCCGTGCGGCGCATCCGGGTAGATCACCAGTTCGACGCTCCTGCCCGCCTGCCTGGCCTTGTCGCGCGCTTCCTCTGCGGAGGCCGGCGGGATGCCGGTATCGGCGCCGCCGTAGAGTGCAAGCAACGGCGCGTGGATCTCGGCCGCGACATCTCCGGCTGTGCGCGGCTGGATAGGAGTCCGATCACCGCCGAGGGGGCCATACCATGCGACCGCCGCCTTCAGGTCGCGACGATGCGCCGCGTACAGCCAAGCGTCGCGACCACCGCGGCACCAACCCATCACGCCGAGCCGACCGGCATCGCCCTTGGCAGCGGAGGCGGCCCAAGCCGCGGTGGCGTCGAGATCGCCGATCCACTGCGCGTCCGGGGTCTTCGAGATGATGTCCCGGATGATGATCTTGGGATCGGTCATGGTCGAGAGGTCGCCCTGCCGGGCATACAGTTCGGGCGCGACGGCGCAGTATCCAGCCTTGGCGAGGCGACGGCAGATGTCTTTAATGTACTCGTGAACCCCGAAGATCTCTTCGATCACCAGCACGATCGGAAACGGCCCCGCCCCATTGGGTACCGCCCGGTAGGCGGGCATCGGACCGTCTGCCGCGGGGATTTTGACCTCGCCGGCCTCGATACCGGTGGCATCGGTGTGAATCGCCTGCGCCTCGACACGGGTCGTCGCGACAGTCAGGCCACTGATGAGACTGGTCATCACGAAGCCGCGCCGCGACAACGGCGGTATCATCAGCCCGTCGAGTTCGGCGTGATTGCTGTCTGCCATGATCTTCCCTCCCGCGATCCTACGTAGAGGGCTATCCGCCGGCACCGGCCATGGTCAAATGCGTCCGCGGCACACCCGAACCTTCATGCGCCTGCCGCCGCCAGTGCGCGCCTGACCGGCTTGGCCGCGACACGGACCGTCGCCGGAGCCGCGCGGGGCTTCAGCACGTCGGCAAGCGTTACGAAGCTGTCCGGCGTGGATGCGTTCACTGCTCGGATCCCGTAGCCCAATGCAAAGGATCGAGTCAGGTCGGCATCGCGCGCGATTCCGAATTGGTCGAGCGCTGCCAGGAATGCCTCGCGAAACAGGCTTGGCCGGCACCAGGACTTTTCGGCCATCTGCAGCGGCCAGTCCCAAAGGTTTTCGGCCCGCCGTGTCGCAAGGCCGACCCGGCTGATGAAGTAACCCGTGCAACGGTGCTCTAGCCCGTCCGCGCTCACCGACCAATCGTCGTTGCCGAACAGCTCGGCATCGGCCACGTTGCTCATCGGGTCCTCCGCGCAAGGCCGGCACTCCGAAGCGCCGGAACAATTCCGGAACATTGGCTCGGAACATCCCGACGGTCAAGGCCATTGTTCCCGCTGCGTTCACGCCAGACCCAGTCGCCTCAGCGTCCCTTGAACAAAGGGTGCTCGATCCGGTCGCCGGCCTGGATCCCGAGCTTGGCGGCCGTCCCGGCATTGAGTTCGAGTACGGCAGAGACAGGGCTGCCGGACGGGATGATCGCGGTCGACAGCGGCTCGGTTTCGGCGGCGATCCGGCTCACGGTCCCGTCCGGACGAATGAACAGCATGTCGAGCGGCAGATAGGTGTTCTTCATCCACATGGTCACGGGTTCGGCGCGTTCGAAATCGAACAGCATGCCATGCTCCGGCGCCATGTGCCGGCGGAACATCAGCCCGCGTGATCGGCCGGCGTCGTCACGCATCACCTCGACGTCGAACCGCTTCGGCCCGGCCTTGGTGGCGATGGTCAGTGGCTCTGTCTTGGCGGCGTTCTGCGGTGATGCGCTCTGGGCAGTGGCCTGATGGACGGAAAGCGGCGCGACCAGGATGAGGCAGGCGATGGCCGCCGCTTGCGGGACGCGGAATAGAACTCTCAAGGACAGCCTCTCGGGAAATGCGGTCGCGGGCGGTGTGCCGACCGCAGATTCAGATAGCGCGCGCGAAATGGGGCGTCAGTGAGAGGCCGGGAGCGCCCCGTCGACGAGACGGATCTCGGCCGCCATGACGCCCTTGGAGCCGTCGCCGTAGCGCACCAAAACGGCGTCGCCCGGCTTGAGCTCGGCGATGCCGTAGCGGCGCAGGGTTTCCATGTGGACGAAAATATCCGGCGTGCCGTCGCCGCGGGTCAGGAAGCCGAAGCCGCGCAGCCGGTTGAACCACTTCACCACCGCCGTCTCCAGGCCGCTCGTTGGCGTGACCGAGACGTGGGTGCGCGGCATCGGCATCTCGGAGGGATGCACGGCCGCGGACTGATCCAAAGTCAGAACTTTGAACGCCTGCCAGCCGCGCGGGCGCTCCACCGCCTCGACGACGATGCGCGCGCCTTCGCTGGCCGCCTGGAACCCGTCCCGCCGCAGGCAGGTGACGTGCAGCAGGATGTCGGGGGCGCCGTCGTCGGGTACGATGAAGCCGAAGCCCTTGGACACGTCGAACCACTTGATGCGGCCGGAGACCTCTACGAGGTCGAGTGCCTCGTCCTCACCGCCGGCCGCTTCGGCGACACGGCTGTCCTCGGTCCGATTGGGATTCTGCAGCCCGGATCCGCGTTCATCAGACATGGCCGAGCAACCTACACCGAATCACGCCGCGCGCTCTCACAGCAAGATTAACGAAGTCCTGATTCCCGGAAAGCCCATATGACCGGCATAGGAGCCCTCGCGAGTTGCAATCTTGCCTGGGGGAGGCAGGTCCGCAACAGTCGATCGGTCGCAGGGAGAGCGGAATTGGGCGTCCTGTCGCCACCAAGGCATCTGGATCGCCCGCCATATCGCGTCCAATCAGGTTTTTGCGACCTTCGTGCGCCCGTGTTCACGTCTTCGAGAGCGGTTTCGATCGCGGCAAGGGCGCGGCTGGGGCGCGGCGCGATCTCGAGCAGCGGTGGCGTCCGAGGTCCAGGCGTGGTTTGAGCCCATCGCCATGTCGATAGCCCCCGCACCTCCCACGCCCCCTGAGACGACCAAGCGCGCCGCGCGGGCAGGCCGCTACCCGATCATCGACGCGGTGCGGGCGGCGGCCCTCGTGGCGATGGCGAGCTACCACACGCTTTGGGACCTCGGCTTCCTGCGGCTGACGGCCGAGAATTACGCGCTGACGGCGGCGGGCCACCGGGCGGCTGAGACGATCGCCGGGAGCTTCCTCACGCTCGTCGGCGTCGGACTAGTCTTGATGAACGGGCGCGGCATTCGTGCGCGCCATACCGTGCTGAGGCTCGCGCGGATCGGCGGGGCTGCGCTCCTCGTGACACTCGGGACCTGGATCGCGTTTCCCGACGCGTACGTGTTCTTCGGCATCCTGCACTGCATTGCCGTCTCGAGCGTGCTCGGCCTGCCGTTCCTCTTCGCCCCTGTGGCGGTGACGGCGCTCGCCGCGATGGCGGTCTTCGCCGCACCGCTCGTGGTGCACGGGTCTCTGCTCGATGACCCGATCCTGTTCTTCCTCGGCCTTGGTTCCGGGACGCCGCGAACCAACGATTACGTGCCGTTATTCCCGTGGTTCGGGTTCGTCTTGTCGGGGATCGTCCTCGGGCGGCTCGGCCTGCCGATTCTTGCGCGGTCCCAGCTCGGCAACTGGGCGCCGCGTTCGGCACCTGGGCGTGCGGCGACGTTCTTGGGGCGCCACAGCCTGATCGTGTATCTCGTGCACCAGCCCGTGCTGCTGGGGCTGCTCACCGGTCTCGTCACCCTGACGGGACCGAACCCGATGGCTGGTCTCCGCGCGTTTCGGGCCGATTACGTGACGATCTGCACACGCACCGGCGGGGAGCCGCCGCTCTGCCGCATCGCGGCCCGGTGCACCTCCGATGCGCTGATCAAGGAGGATCTTTTCCGGGAGGATGGCCGCCCCTTCAGCCCGGCAGAGCGGTTGCGGGCACAAGCCCTAACGCAGGGCTGCTACGGGTCGATCGAGGCGGCCTCTCGAATGCCGAAGTAGGATACGAACCGCGGCAGCCTTGCAAGACAGCGCAGGGTGCGTCCAACCCACTGCCTTGGTCTAGCGAAGAACGTATCGCGGGCTTCGAAGGAGCCGCTCAGGGATCGTCGAACGATCGGGAGAACTCCTGATCAACACCTGCATTGCGTCGGCATCTCAGGATCAGGGCGCGGGCAAGATAAGATCTCCAGCCCACGCCATGATCGTCTCGCAGTCAGAATCCCCTAGCAAATCAATCCTTGGCGCGCTCGACGTAGGCGCCGTCCGCCGTCATCACCACCACGCGGGTACCGGCGGCGATGTGAGGCGGCACGGTGGTGCGGACGCCGTTCGAGAGGGTGGCGGGCTTGTAGGACGAGGAGGCGGTCTGGCCCTTGAGCACCGGCTCGGTTTCGGTGACCTCCAAGGTCACCCGCTGGGGCAACTCGATGGTCAGCGGCACGTCGTTATGGCTCGACAGCATCACGGCCATGCCCTCCTGAAGGTAGGGGGCGGCGTCGCCGACCACGTCCGCCGGTACAGCGACCTGCTCGTAGCTCTCGGGGTTCATGAAGTGGAACCCCTCGGCGTCGCTGTAGAGGAAGGTGTGCTCGCGATCCTCCACGAAGGCCCGCTCGACCTGCTCGGTGGTCCGGTAGCGCTCGGACACCTTCACGCCGTCCGTGATGCGGCGCATGTCGAGCTGGGTCACCGGGGTGCCCTTGCCGGGATGGATGTTCTCGACGAACAGGATCACGTAGAGCTTGCCGTCCTTGTCGACGACGTTGCCCTTGCGGAGCGTTGAGGCGATCACCTTCACGGAATTCGGTCCTGCATTGACAAGGCGGGTCGGCACGCGCCAAGCGCGTGCACTGGATCTCAGGCCCCGCCACTATCGCATCTGCGGCGTGGTTGCCAGCCGGCGAACCTCACCCGGCGGTCTCGGCGAAAGGCACCGATGCTTCCCCGCGGTGGATCGGAGGCCAGCCTCGCGCCTGGGTCGCACTCACGGCGGCTTGCTCGTGCCTGGGGCCGGCCATGCTGGAGACCGATTGTGACCGGAGCTGTCTCGCCCTGGTGGGCGCCCGACCGCCACGCCGACCGCAGGCCTCGCCTGCTGCTGCGCAACCGGATTCTGGCCGCGTTCCGGGCCTGGTTCGCGGAGCGGGACTTCGTCGAGGCCGAGACCGCCTGCCTGCAGGTCTCCCCCGGCAACGAAGCGCATCTCTCGGCCTTCGCCACCGAAGCCATCGGCGGCAGTGGCGCGCGGACGCCGCTCTACCTGCACACCTCCCCGGAATTCGCCTGCAAGAAGCTGCTGGCTGCGGGCGAAACGCGGCTCCTCAGTGTCGCTCGGGTGTTCCGAAACCGTGAGCGCGGCCCTCTGCACCACCCCGAATTCACCATGCTGGAATGGTACCGCGCTGGCGTGCCCTACACGGCGTTGATGGCCGATTGCGCCGAGCTTCTGGCGCTTGCCGCCGAGACCGCCGGCACACGCCGGTTCGACTACCGGGGCCGGGACGCCGACCCGTTCGCCGCGTGCGAGCGGCTGACCCTGGCCGAGGCGTTCGCGCGCTTTGCCGGCATCGACCTGCTGGCCACACTATCGCCGGATGGCGAGACCGACCGCGACGCCCTTGCCGGCGCCGTGGAGGCGGCGGACTTGCGCGTCGCCCCGGATGACACGTGGGCGGATCTGTTTTCGCGGGTTCTGGTTGCGCGGATCGAGCCGCATCTTGGTATCGGGCGCCCGACTATCCTGTGCGAATACCCGATCAGCGAGGCGGCCCTGGCCCGCCCGGTGCCGGACGATCCGCGGGTCTCCGAACGGTTCGAGCTCTATGCCTGCGGTGTCGAACTCGCGAATGCCTTCGGAGAATTGACCGATCCGGTCGCGTTACGCCGCCGTTTCGACGCGGAGATGGCGGTGAAGCTGCGCGTTTACGACGAAGCGTATCCGATCGACTCCGACTTCTTCGAAGCATTGGCCGTAATGCCCGACGCGTCCGGCATCGCCCTCGGCTTCGACCGCTTGGCCATGCTGGCCTGCGGCGCGAATCGCGTGGACGACGTGATCTGGACGCCGGTCGTGGAGACCCTGCCGTGAACCGCACGCTGCGCAGCGCCGCCGACCTCGCCGAGGCCGGCCTGCTGTCCGGCCCGGAGGCGGAGGCGCTGCACGATGTGCTGGCGCGCTACGCCGTCTCGGTCACCCCGGACATGGCCGAACTGATCGACCGGGACGATCCGGCGGATCCGATCGCCCGTCAGTTCGTGCCGCGGGCCGAGGAGGCCGTCGCCGCCCCGGAGGAGCGCGCCGACCCGATCGGCGACGAGGCGCACGCTCCGGTTGTGGGCATCGTCCACCGCTATCCGGACCGCGTGCTGCTGAAGCCGCTGCACATCTGCCCGGTCTATTGCCGGTTCTGTTTCCGCCGGGAGATGGTCGGGCCGGACGGCCTCGGCTCCCTGACCGACGCGGAGCTCGATGCCGCCCTTGCCTACATCGCGCAGGACCCGCGGATCTGGGAGGTCGTCGTCACCGGCGGCGATCCGTTCGCGCTCTCGCCCCGCCGGCTCGGCGCGATCGCCGACCGGCTGTCGGCGATCGCGCATGTCCGGGTGATGCGGATCCACACCCGCGTGCCGGTGGTGAAGCCCGACCTCGTCGGCGACGATCTGGTGCGGTCGCTCAAGCGGTTCGGGCGCGCGGTGTTCGTGGCGCTCCACGCCAACCACCCGCGCGAGTTCACCCCGGCGGCTCAAGAAGCCTGCGCCCGGCTGGTCGATGCCGGGATCCCGATGGTCAGCCAGTCGGTGCTGCTGCGCGGGGTCAACGACGATCCCGCCACCCTGGAGGCGCTGATGCGGACCTTCGTGGAGAACCGGATCAAGCCCTACTACCTGCATCACGGCGACCTGGCCCCAGGCACGGGCCATCTGCGCACCAGCCTCGACGCGGGACAGGTGCTGATGCGCGCCCTGCGCGGCCGCCTCTCGGGTCTGGCCCAGCCGACCTACGTGCTCGACATTCCCGGCGGCCACGGCAAGGTGCCGGTCGGCCCCGGGTACCTGCGCGAGGCGGGCGACGGGACGCGGGTCACCGATCCGAACGGGTGCGAGCACGCCTACCCGCCGAAAGTCTGAGGGAGGTCTTGGTGACGTTGCGCAAGCTCTGGGGGCGGCTCACCTCGGTGAACGTGCAGAAGGCCGTCTGGGGACTCGACGAGGCCGGACTCGCCTATGAGCGGATCGATGCCGGCGGTGCGCATGGCATCGTCGCCGATCGCGCCTACCGCGGCAAGAACCCGAACGGGCTCGTTCCGACCCTCGAGGAGGATGGGTTCGTTCTCTGGGAGTCGAACGCCATCCTGCGCTACGTGGCCTCGACCGCTCCGACCCTGGCGCTGCCGGCCGATCCGCGGACCCGCGCCCATGTCGATCAATGGCTGGACTGGCAGGCCACCACCTTCACGCCCGCGATGCGCGACGCGTTCTGGCAGCTCTACCGCTCGCAGAATCCCGACCGGACGGTGGTCTCCGCCTCGATGACGCGGACGGAGGCGCTGGCGGCCATGCTGGACGCGCATCTGTCGGACCGAGATTACATGGTGGGCGACGGCTTCGGCATCGCCGACATCGCGCTCGGCTGCGCCGCTCATCGCTGGCTGAACCTGCCAGCCGAGCGCATCGAACGCCCGGCCCTGCGCCGCTGGTACGAACGGCTCGCCGGCAGACCCGGTGCGGCTCGGGCGCTCGGCGAGCCGATCGCCTGAGCCGCGGGCCGGCAAGACACCGCCGATCCGGTTACGGTGGCAGGAGTGTCTGTCCCACCGGTGTTTCTTCGAGACCGGGCCGACGTGTTGCGCAGCGAGGAATCAAGCGCGGCCTTGTCGGCGCGCCCGCGCGATCCACCTTGACGGCAACGCGCCGATCCGTCCGGCGGCCCCTCACGGAACATCCCGATGGCGATCGACCCGACCCTGCGCGATGCGCTCTCCGCCGTAACGCCGGCCAGCCTGGCGCGGGCATTGACGCGCGCCGGGATCAAGGCGTTCAGCCCGCGCGGCCTGACGGCACGGGGCGGCAGTGCCATCGGCCCTGCCTATACCCTCCGGATGATTCCGGCCCGGAACGATGCCGCCGGTGACCTCGCTGCCGCGATCGACGCCGTTCCGGAGGGTGCCGTGCTGGTCATCGATGCCGCGGGTTCCGGCCTCGCCCTCCCCTTCGGAGCGATCGTGGCGGCGCGGCTCGCCCAGCGCGGCGTCGCCGGCTTGATCACCGACGGCGCCCTGCCGGATCCCACCGGTCTGCCGGTCTGGTCCGCGCAAGAGGCCGGCAGCGAGACCCTCGCCCTGGTCGGCGCGCAGGAACGCGTCTCATGCGGCGGGGCCGCCATCCATCCCGGCGACATCGTGGTCTGCGGGTCCGGCGGGATCGTCGCGCTACCGGCCGACCTCGCCGAGCGGGTCGCCATGGAGGCCGTCGAGCAACAGCGCCTGGACCTGTGGATCCAGCGCGAGGCCGAGAGGGGCGAAAACCTCGCCAGCCTGCTTCCGCCGGACGCCGCGGCCCTGGCCCGGTTCGAGGCCGAGACGAAGCCGGCTTGAGGCCTACCGATGTTCTTCCCGCTTTCGAAGGTGGTCTACTTTCTGATCACCCCATCGAATTTCTGCCTCTTTGCCGTCCTGATCGGCCTCGGTCTGGTGGCGGTGACGCGCCGGCGACGCTCCGGTCTGGGGCTCGCCGGTCTCGGCCTGCTGGGCCTGATACTGGGCGGTTTGTCACCGCTGTCGGACATGGCGATGTTGCCGCTGGAGCAGCGCTTCCCGCCGTACCCGGACGACGGGCCCGCACCGACCGGGATCGTCGTGCTCGGCGGTGCCATCGAAGCGGGTCCGTCCGAGGTGCGGGATCAGGTCATCGTCAACGATGCCGGCGAGCGGCAGATCTACTTCGCCGACCTCGCCCGCCGTTTCCCTGGGGCCCGGCTGGTCTTCTCCGGCAGCAGTGGCTTCATCGGGGGCGGCATTTCGGAGGCCGACATCGTCAGTCGCCAGGCGGATGTCATCGGGCTGCCGCGGACGCGCATGATCCTCGAGAACCGATCGCGCAACACCTACGAGAACGCGATGTTCTCCGCTGCGCTGGTTCAACCGAAGCCCGGCGAGCGCTGGTTGCTCGTGACGTCGGCCTGGCACATGCCCCGGGCGATCGGGTGTTTCCGGAATGCGGGTTTCACGGTCGATGCCTTCCCGGTGGATTACCGGACCCGGGGCTGGGGCGACGTGGCCCATTTCCACGGCTTCGCTTCGGAGGGGCTCCTCCAGCTCGATCTGGCCGTGAAAGAGTGGATCGGCCTCGCGGTCTATCGCCTCGCCGGCTACACGCCGGATTGGCTGCCCGGGCCGGAGCCGGTCGCCGCACCCGGCAGCGCCAGCCGGTAGATCCCCCGGAAGTCGTCCGGGTCCACCGGCTTACCCTTGCGCAGGATCGCGACCCGGCCCGCATGGGCGAGCCGCACCGCCACCCGGCGCACCGGCTGCATCAGCGGGCCCCATCCGTCCGGATGCGGACCGCCCAGGGCCCTGGCCACCTCCGACGGGCAGATCGTCTTGCCGGCCCCACGCTCGGCCACGAGGCCAAGCAGGGTTTCCTCGATCGTTGCCTCGTCAGCTTTGGTCGTGGTCATATCCGTGCCTCTTCGGCGGGGGCCAGGAGCGGACCCTCGTGCGGCCCTTCACCGGCCTCCAGCAACGCCTTGCGGATCTCCGAGGCGAACTGTCGACGCCACATGATGATGACCACGGAGGTTGTCGAGGCGAGCAACACATATGGGCTGATGAACCAGCCGAGATAGGCCAGCGCGAAGAAGAACGCGCGCTGCCCCCGGGCGAAATGGCGCCCCGCGCTGACGTTCATCGCCGCCACCCGGCGGACGGCCCGCAGCATCTCGGTGTCGCTGGCGCCGGACCCCTTCGACGGCACGGCCCCGAGCAGGATCGCCGCGTAGTTGAACAGCCGGTAGGCCCAGGCGAACTTGAAGAACGCGTAGACGAACACGAATGCGAGGCCGGCGACCTTCAACTCCCAGGTGGTCCGGTTCGCCACCGTGCCGAACGGCAGGGTCGCGAACAGGTTGAGCACGTCGTCGCCGGAGCGCGACAGGGTCAGCACCGAGCCCAGCGCGATCAGCGAGGTTGAGGCGAAGAAGGCGGTCCCGTTCTGCAGCGAGGCGTTGATCTGCGTGTCGACCACCCGGTTGTCGCGGCCGATGACCTGCCGGGCCCAGTTGGACCGGTGGACGTTCATGATCTGGCTGAGGGAGACCATCCGACCGCGCAGGCGCCCGACCGACAGGCCGTACGCCACCCAGGCGAGGATGAAGTACACCAGGGCCCCGATATCGAGGGGCGAGAAGGCGGCGCTGCCGGTGGTCGGGTCGGTCATGATCTCGGAGCGCCAGGGAAGCGGATTCGGATACGGCCTGACGGCCATACCAGTCCGGCCCGCCGCGCAGAACCCGCCCGGATCAACCCCGCAGGATGTCGAAGCCGTGCGTCTCGGGCGGATCGCCGCCTTCCTGCACGATGACCTCGCCGACGCGGGCGTG
The DNA here is from genome assembly GCF_008039945.1 of Methylobacterium sp. WL64. Lineage (NCBI taxonomy): Bacteria > Pseudomonadati > Pseudomonadota > Alphaproteobacteria > Hyphomicrobiales > Methylobacteriaceae > Methylobacterium > Methylobacterium sp. WL64. Next base: position 96,319 of record NZ_VRVA01000010.1, on the reverse strand, counting down.
GGGCGGGCCGGAGCGGCATAATGCGATCATCCGGTCCACCGCATCCGGCGCGCCACAGAACACGGCCTCGACCGAGCCGTCGGCGCGGTTGCGGACGAAGCCGGTCAGATCCAGCGCACGTGCTTCGGCCTGGGTCCAGGCTCGGTAGGAGACGCCCTGGACGCGTCCCTTGACGATCACTGAGACGGTGCAGGTCACGCTCATCGGATCGGCACCGCCTCGCAACAAGCCCGCGCGAACGGCGCGGGCTGCCATACAGCTTATTCGGCCGCCATTGGGCGACGCACGCCGGCGCCGACCCGGGCTGAACGCGTCTCGCCCGTACGGACGTGGGTCGAGTAGAGCATCAGGCCGGTGAAGGCGAGGCCGCCGACGATGTTCCCGAGCAGGGTCGGGATCTCGTTCCACAGCAGGTAATCCATGACGGTCAGGTGGCCGCCCATGAGGATCGCCGATGGGAACAGGAACATGTTCACGACCGAATGTTCAAAGGTCATGAAGAAGAACACCGTGATCGGCATCCACATGGCGATCACCTTGCCGGGCACCGAGGTGGACAGCATCGCCCCGATCACGCCGGTGGAGACCATCCAGTTGCACATCATCGCGCGCACGAAGAGCGTCAGCATGCCGGCGGCGCCGTACTTCTCGTAGCCGAGGGTGCGCGCCTCGCCGATGCCGGCGATCGCCTTGCCGACGGCGTTCGGCTCGGTGGCGAAGCCGAAGGTGAACACGATGGCCATCATCAATGCGGTGGTGAGCGCGCCGGCGAAGTTGCCGAAGAACACCAATGTCCAGTTCCGGGCGATGCCGGCCACGGTGACGCCCGGGCGCTTATCGATCAAGGCGAGCGGCGTGAGCACGCAGACGCCCGTGAACAGATCGTAGCCGAGCAGGTACAGCATCGAGAAGCCGACCGGGAACAGCAGCGCGCCGACCAGCGGCTGACCGGTGGTCTGGTTGATCGTCACCGCGAAGGCGGCCGCGAGCGCCAGGATCGCGCCGGCCATGTAGGCCCGGATGAAGGTGTCTTTGGTGGCCATGAAGACCTTCGATTCACCGGCATCGACGGCCTTCTTCACGAAATCGGCGGGCGCCAGATAGGACATGCGAACCTCTCCCTCGCACGCGGCCGCCGATCGCCGTTGACCGAAGGGCGCGCTGCGCAAATACGACAGCTTTCCGGGGCGAAAGGCTGGTGTGGCTGCCCCGGTCGATCGCGAGCAAGCAGGTTGCGTACCAACTGCCGCCCGTTCAGGCGGGCGGTCCGCGCATCCAGGTACTGAGTTCGCGGATATAGGCCGGCGGAAGCTGGGCGGCACGCGCGGCCGCCAGCACGGCGTCGAGGTATCCGGGTCTTGGCCGGCCCGGTGCGGTGGAGCGGCCGAGATAGATCAGGGCGCGCTTGGTGCCGGCGGCCGTGGTCACGGGCAGCGTCGCCTTGGCGTAGAGCCCGCCCGCGACGCCCTCGTAGCGGTCCAGCGCCGGGATGTCGTCGAGCGCCAGCTCCCACAGGACTCCGTGCACCACCCGGGCGGGATCGCGCACCACCGAGGCGTAGCCCTCGCGCATGACGATGAAGCGATGCCGTTTCAGGCAGCCGCCGCCGATCAGCCGCGAGACCGGGCAGCGCAGGGCCATCGCGGCGGCATCCATGTTCGCGCCGTAGGCGAAGTAGAGGGGCATACCGCAGCGATCAGCGGCCGACCGGTCGAGTCACTTCCCCGATTTGCGCTCGTCGCGCTGCACGGCCCACTCGTTCGCCCGCATCGCCGCGTAGGCCACGGCGACGGTGACGGCGGGAATCACGAACGTCACGAAGATTTCGCCCGAGCTCATGGCTTGATGCTCCGCAGCACGCGCCTGCCGATCGCATGTAAGCCGATGCCTGCGGAAAGCCAGATCGCCGCGAAGAATGCGGTGGCCGGATGCAAGGTCGGCGCGCTCGCGACTCCAAAACTCATGGCCGTGATCGGCGTCACGAACCCGATCACCGCGAAAGCCACCGCGATGTTGTTCAGCGCGGTGGCCAGGAGCTTCGTCTGCTCGTTGTGAACTGCAGTCACGACGAGTGCGCTGCGATCAGGCGAATTCGAGGATCACCGCGTCGACCGCGAGGCTGTCGCCTTCCTTGGCGTGGATCTTCGCGACCGTGGCGTCGCGCTCGGCGCGGAGCATGTTCTCCATCTTCATCGCCTCGACCACCGCGATCGGCTCGCCGTTCTTCACCTCCTGGCCCTCGGTGACCAGGATCTGCTTCACGAGGCCCGGCATCGGGCAGAGCACCTGCTTGCCCGAGCCGGCCTGCTCCTTCACCGGCATCAGCGCGGCGAGTTCGGCTTCCCGGCGGGTGTAGACCCGGGCCTCGGCGGCCGCGCCGGCATGCTGCAGGAACACGCCGTTCAGCAGGCCGCGCACCTGGATGGCGACGCGCTCGGAGCCGATCGTTCCGATCCAGACCGGCTCGCCCGGGCGCCACGCACTCGCCACCGGCAGCGCCGTGCCGTCATCGCGGGTGACGATCAGGTCCTCGCCCTCCGGCTCGATGGTCACCGCGTAGGATTGGCCGGCCAGGATCACGACGCGATCCCGCTCGAACGCGAACAGGCCCGGCGCGCGCATCTGCCCGGAGATGCCGCGCTTGCGCTGGTTCAGCTTGTGGTCGATCGCCGCCGCCGCGGCCATCATGCGGATCGCCACCGCACCCGCGGGCTCCGGGGCGACGAAGCCGTTCGGGAATTCCTCGGCGATGAAGCCGGTGGAGAGCTCGCCCTCCTGCCAGCGCGGATGCGCCATCAGCGCGGAGAGGAACGGGATGTTGTGGCGGATGCCGTCGATCGCGAAGGCGTCGAGCGCGTCGCCCTGCGCTGCGATCGCCTCGGCCCGGGTCGGCGCCCAGGTGACCAGCTTGGCGATCATTGGATCGTAGTGGATCGCGATCTCGCCGCCCTCCTCCACGCCGGTGTCGTTGCGCACGATCGCGGTGCCCTGACGGCCCTCCTCCGGCGGCCGGTAGGTGGTCAGACGTCCGATCGAGGGCAGGAAGTTGCGGGTCGGATCCTCGGCGTAGACGCGGCTCTCGACGGCCCAGCCGTCCAGCTTCACTTGCTCCTGCGTCAGCGGTAGCTTCTCGCCGGCCGCGACCCGGATCATCAGCTCGACGAGGTCGAGGCCGGTGATCATCTCGGTCACGGGATGCTCGACCTGGAGGCGGGTGTTCATTTCGAGGAAGTAGAACGACTTGTCCTGGCCGGCGACGAACTCGACCGTGCCGGCGGAATCGTAGTTCACGGCCTTGGCGAGGGCGACGGCCTGCTCGCCCATCTTCCGGCGCGTCTCGGCGTCGAGCAGCGGCGACGGCGCCTCTTCGATCACCTTCTGATTGCGGCGCTGGATCGAGCACTCGCGCTCGCCGAGATAGATCACGTTGCCGTGCTTATCGCCGATCACCTGGATCTCGATGTGCCGCGGGTCGGTGATGAACTTTTCCACGAACACCCGGTCGTCGCCGAAGGACGAGGACGCCTCGGACTTGGCGCGGGCGAATCCCTCGGCGACTTCGCCCGACGAATGGGCGATGCGCATGCCCTTTCCGCCGCCGCCCGCGGAGGCCTTGATCATCACCGGGTAGCCGATGCCGTCGGCGATCTCGACGGCGTGCTCGGGGCTCTCGATCACGCCGAGGTAGCCCGGGACCGTTGAGACGTTGGCGGCGGCGGCCGCCTTCTTGGATTCGATCTTGTCGCCCATGGCGGCGATGGCGCCGGGATTGGGGCCGATGAACACGATGCCGGCGGCCTCAAGGGCCTTCGGGAAGGCCTCGCGCTCGGACAGGAAGCCGTAGCCGGGATGGACCGCCTGGGCGCCGGTCTGCCGGCAGGCCTCGATGATCTTCTCGATGACCAGGTAGGACTGCGCCGCGGCGGCGGGGCCGATATGGACCGCTTCGTCGGCCATCGTGACGTGCACCGCATCGCGGTCGGCGTCCGAATAGACTGCCACCGTCCTGATGCCCATCTTCCGGGCGGTCTTGATGACCCGGCAGGCGATTTCGCCCCGGTTGGCGATCAGGATCTTATCGAACATCGCTGGCGCATCACTTTCGAGATCGCCGGATTGCACACCGGCTTGACTGTCCCGATAGATCAGTTGCGCCGCGGACGGAAGCTGCGCCTTGGTCGAAGGGTCGCTCAGGCGGCGAGCGCGAAGGTGAGGCGCGGAGCCTGGGCCGCCTCACGGGTCCAGCGGTTGGCGTCCAGCGCGAAGGCCATCAAGGTCTCGGCGCTGCCTTCCGCCTCACGGACGATCTCCATGGCGATCCGGGCGCCGACCGGGCTCGGGCCGTCCCGGCCGCTGAGCGAGCTGGCGAGCCAGGCGGCGACATCCCGGTCGATGTAGCCGGTCGGGCGCAGGCCCCAGACGGCGAAGTCGACCACCGAAGCCACAAGAAAGTCCGCGAAGGCCTCGGAGCCGATCACGGCCCGCTCCAGGGCGATCAGCATGTCGGCTTCGTCGCGGCTCATGATCCCCTCCGGCAGAACCTCGCGCTTGAGGACCAGCAGGTCCTCGTCGCTGATCGCGCCAGTGGAAACGGCATGGTTGCAGAACTGTTGAACGGAGATCATGGTCATGGCTGCCTGCTCCTCCGACCTTTGCTGCGGTCGGTGTTTGTCCCGGTGTGATTTGAACTTACGGGACGGCACCCCTGCCGGAAGTTAACGGCAAGATCTGAACGGAAGTTCAGGTAAACACGGACCGAGCAAGCAGGCTTATTGGGACGTTGACCAGTTGCGTTACCGGACGATGACCGTGGCTCCGACCGGGGCACGATCGAACAGGTCCACCACGTCGATGTTGCGCATGCGGATGCAGCCCGACGAGACCGCTTGGCCGATCTTCTCCGGCTCGTTGGTTCCGTGGATCCGGTAGAGCGTGTCCTTGCCGTGATCGGACAGGTAGAGGGCGCGCGCGCCGAGCGGGTTCATCGGTCCGCCCTCCATCGCGTGAACGTGCGGCCAGCGCCGGATCATCTCGGCCGGAGGGTTCCAGGCCGGCCACTCGGCCTTGCGGGTGACCGTGGCTGTCCCGGTCCAGCCATAGGCCTCATCACCCACCGTGACGCCGTAGCGGATCGCCTTGCCGTCCGGCAGCACGAGGTAGAGCTGGCGCTCCCTGGTCTCGACGACGATCGTGCCCGGAGGCTGTCCGGTCGGATCGCTCACCTGGTAGCGCGCGAAGTGCGGATCGAACTCGGCGTCGGGCACGAGCGCCATGAACTCGGCGTCGCGGGCCGAAACCTTCGGGTCGGGCACGGCCTTGAACGTGCAGCCCGCGAGCAGGACGACGCAGGCGATGGCCGGGATGAGACGCGGGATGAGACGCATGCGGCTGTTCTCGGACCTCCTCCGCGCCGCCGGGCATGCGGCCCGGCCGCAATGCGCCCGCGGAAGATTCGAGCAACTATAATCAGGGCGGGCACGCACCCGTAGTCCGCGCGTTCCGCCCATGGCACATTGCCGGCTCTTGTTGCAGGCGCGCGACAGGACCGCACCCGGGAGCGACCGTCGTGACCACCCTGTACGTCAGCCATCCCGCGAGTTTCGACCACGAGGTGCCGGAGGGCCATCCGGAGCGGCCGGCGCGGATGCGTGCGATCGAGCGCGCCCTGGAGGACGAGCGCTTCGCCGGCCTCGTGCGGGTCGCGGCGCCCAGGGCGGAGATCGAGGTGGCCACCCTGGCGCATCCGCGCGAGTACGTGGACGCATTGGTGGCGGCGGTCCCGGAGCACGGGATGGTCGGGATCGATGCCGACACCATCCTGTCCGCCGGTAGCCTGGAGGCGACCCTGCGGGCGATCGGGGGCGCCAACCATGCCCTGGATTCGGTCATGGCCGGCGAATGCCGCAACGCCTTCGTGGCGATGCGCCCGCCCGGGCACCATGCGGAGCGGACCCGCTCGATGGGCTTTTGCCTGTTCAACCACGCCGCCATCGCGGCCCGCTACGCCCGGCAAAAGCATGGTGCCGAGCGCGTCGCGCTGGTCGATTGGGATGTGCATCACGGCAACGGCAGCCAGGACATCTTCTGGGACGATGGCAGCGTGCTCTACTGCTCGACCCACCAGATGCCGTTGTATCCGGGCAGTGGCGCCGCCTCGGAGCGCGGCGAGAAGGACACGATCGTCAATGTGCCGCTGCGGCCCAACGACGACGGCGAGGTGTTCCGCGAGGCGTTCGAGGCCGGCATCCTCTCGCGGCTGGAGACCTTCCAGCCCGACGTGATCGTGATCTCGGCGGGCTTCGATGCACACCGCCTCGACCCGCTGGCCAATCTCCGGCTGGAAGCGGAGGATTTCGGGTGGGCGACCCGCAAGTTGATGGACTTGGCCGAGCGGTCCGCCGGCGGCCGGATCGTCTCGGTGCTCGAGGGCGGCTACAGCCTGGAAGGCCTCGCCAAATCCGTGTCCGCCCATGTCGACGCACTCATGGGCCGGTAGGCCCAGACCTATCGAGATGTTCGAGCAAAGGTCGGCATAGGACTGTCCCGCTTGGCCAGTGACCCCTGGTCTTTGCCGAGGGCGTTCTGAAAACTGCCTCGTCATCCCGGGGCCGCGAAGCGGAGCCTAGGATCTAGAACCAGTGTCGGATCAGTGACTTGCGCCGTACGGGGTTCTGGATCCCGGGCTCGCCTACTGCGCCCCGGGATGACAGGGCAGCGGCTGAAATGTCCGCGGAACCCTGGGATCCGCGGAGGAAGCATAACCGTCGGCGACAGGTCTGTTCCTTCCCCGCCCACTTCTCGGCGGTCACCTTGGCGAGAGCTGGTCGCATGCCCTCGGACCTAGCCTGCGCCCTCCAAAACGCTTGGTCCCATGGCCGAAGCGCCTCGCGTGCAGAGCGATCCAAACACCTCGAAACGGCTGACCGGTAGGCCCCTCGCGTGTCCGGTTGCCGTCGGCATCCGGCACGCCATAGTCGGGTCCACCAACGGGCAGGCGAATCGCGCGATGTCACAGAGAATGATCGGCGCGAGACCGGAGGCGGCCCGCCCGGCCGCCGCAAGCCCGTTGGACCCGGGCTTTGCGCGATGACGTCGGCCGGCTTCCTCACTTACGCCTTGGCGCTCGGCGTCGCGGCCGCGGTGCCCGGCCCCGGCGTCGTCGCCCTGGTCGCGCGCGCCCTCTCTTCAGGCTTCAAGGCCGCCATGGCCTTCGCGGTGGGGCTGGTCCTGGGCGACCTCACGTTTCTGTCCGCGGCGGTATTCGGGCTGGCCCTGATCGCGGAGACTTTGGGCGAGCTGTTCGTGATCGTCCGCCTCTGCGCCGGCCTGTATCTCGCCGTTCTCGCGGTCCGGCTCTGGCGCTCGGCCGGCCGGACCGACCGGGTGGAGGGCGGCCCGGCCGACCGGCCGCTGGCGAGCTTCCTCGCCGGACTCACCGTCACCCTGGCCAACCCCAAGACGATCGTCTTCTACCTCGCTGTGCTGCCGACGCTGATCGACCTTCGCACCATCACGACCGGGGACTACGCCACACTCGTCGGCCTGACCGGATCGGTGCTCGCTGTGGTGATGACGCCCTATGCCGCCCTCGCGGCACGGGCGCGGGATGCCTTGAGCGAACCTGCCTTCCGCGCCCGGCTGAACAGGGGCGCCGCCGCCATCATGGCGGGCGCCGCAATCTGGACCATCGCGCGCCGCGCCTGAGGCGCGTCCGGCCTCGGATCACCCCTCCAGCGGCTCGTCGCCCAGGAGTTCGATACCGAAGCCCGAGAGGCCGACATACGAGCGCGCCGAGGTCGCGAGGTTGCGGATCGACACGATTCCGAGGTCGCGCAGGATCTGGGCACCGAGGCCGACCTCGCGCCACTGGCGGGCGCGCAGGGCCTCCGTGCCCTCCTCGGTGGCACTCTTCATGGGAACGCCCGCCGTGCCGTCGCGCAGGTAGACCAGCACCCCACGACCCTCGGACGCGAAGCGCTTGAGCACGGTGTCGATCTGCTTGCCGCCGCCGATCACGTCGGCGGCGACGTTGGAGCGGTGCAGGCGCACCAGCACGTCCTGGCCGTTGCCGATCTCGCCCATCACGAAGGCAAATTGCTGGATCGTCTCGAACGGCGTGGAGAACGCGTAGGCCGTCACGTCGCCGTGGTTGGAATGGACCGTGAAGTGCCCGACCCGCTCCACCAGCCGGTCCCGGGCCTGCCGGTAGGCGATGAGGTCGGCGACCGAGACGCGCTTGAGGCCGTGCGTCTCGGAAAAGGCCTCGATCTGCGGGCCCTTCATCACCGTGCCGTCGTCGTTTGCGAGCTCGCAGATCACCCCGACCGGGGGCAGTTCGGCGAGCTTGCACAGGTCGACCGCGGCCTCGGTATGGCCCGAGCGCATCAGCACGCCGCCGTTGCGGGCGATCAGCGGGAAGACGTGGCCGGGGCGGACGAAATCGCCGGCGCCCATGTTGCCGTTGGCGAGCGCCCGCACGGTGTTGCAGCGCTGTTCCGCGGAGATGCCGGTGGTCAGCCCATGCTTGGTGTCGACCGTGACCGTGAACGCGGTGCCCAGCGGCGCGTCGTTCGAGGCCACCATCGGGTCGAGATGCAGCCGGCGGGCCTCATCCTGGGTGATCGGCGCGCAGACGATTCCGCAGGTGTTGCGGATGATGAACGCCATCTTCTCCGGCGTGCAGAGCGAGGCGGCGACGACGAGATCGCCTTCGTTCTCGCGGTCGTCATCGTCGGTGACGACCACGATCTCGCCGCGGGCGAAGGCTGCGATGGCCTCGGTAACGGTGCAATGGGGCACGGATCGCTCTCTCGTCTCGCATCTCTCCGCCCCGCGCGGGGTGGACAGGCCCGGCTCGCCCGCGCCGGAAAATGGTCCGGCGCGGGCGAGACTGTGAAATCGTGAATCCGAAGCGCTCGGTCGATCGCGGGGCGATCGGCCTCGGCTGCGGCGCGTCAGGCGGCTCCCACCTGTCCGCGATGACGTAGATAGTGATCGGCCAGCACGCAGGCCATCATGGCCTCCGCCACCGGGACGGCGCGGATGCCGACGCACGGATCGTGGCGGCCCTTGGTAATCAGGTCGACCTCGCCGCCGTCGCGGTTCACCGAGCGGCGCGGGGTCAGGATCGAGGAGGTCGGCTTCACGGCGAAACGCACCACCACCGGCTCGCCGTTGGAGATGCCGCCCAGGATGCCGCCCGCATGGTTGGCCATGAACCGCGGGCGCCCGCCGTTGCCGCTGCGCATCTCGTCGGCGTTGTCCTCGCCGCGCAGGGCGGCGGCCGCGAACCCGTCGCCGATCTCCACGCCCTTCACGGCGTTGATCGACATCATGGCGGCGGCGAGATCCGCGTCGAGCTTGCCGTAGACCGGGGCGCCCAGGCCCGGGGGCACGCCCTCGGCCACGACCTCGATCACGGCGCCGACCGAGGAGCCGTCCTTGCGAATGCCGTCCAGATAGGTCTCGTACAGGGCGGCCGTCTCGGGGTCGGGGCAGAAGAACGGGTTGTTGCCGACCTCTTCCCAGTCCCAGCGCGACCGGTCGATGGCGTGCGGTCCCATCTGCACCAGGGCGGCCCGGATGGTGATGCCCGGAATCACCTTGCGCGCCACCGCACCCGCGGCGACCCGGGCCGCGGTCTCCCGGGCCGAGGAGCGGCCGCCGCCGCGATAGTCGCGGATGCCGTACTTGGCATCGTAGGTGTAGTCGGCGTGGCCGGGCCGGTAGCTGTCGCGGATCTCGGAATAGTCCTTCGAGCGCTGGTCGGTGTTCTCGATCATCAGCGCGATCGGCGTGCCGGTCGTGAACTGACGCCCGCCGGTGCGGTCGTCCGAGAACACTCCCGACAGGATCTTCACTTGGTCGGGCTCGCGGCGCTGGGTGGTGAAGCGCGACTGGCCGGGCTTGCGGCGGTCGAGTTCCGCCTGGATCTCGTCGGCCTCCAGCGCCAGCCCGGGCGGACAGCCATCCACCACGCAGCCGAGCGCGACCCCGTGGCTCTCGCCGAAGGTTGTGACGCGGAACAGGTGGCCGAAGGTGTTGTGAGACATGACGCGGCCCGTCTAGCGCGGGAGCGCCGGTGGCACAAACGGCAGGTGATGCATGCGATCGTTCAGTTCGCGATCAACCCGCCGGGCTGGCATTCGATACGAGCCTGAGGAAGCTCGCCGCATTCAGCGCTCGTTGGCCCGCTTCGCAAAATGTAGCGCCCCAAACCCGAGGATAAGCGCTGCCGCAGGAACGCTCAGCAGGACGAGGAGATTCACGATGCTCATGACACCAACTCCTTCAGGAAGCGCCGCACAGCGTAATGTCGGCTCGCGCTCGCGATCCAGCAAACAATCGCGATGCAAACAACCCCGGGGATCGGAACGCTCGGCGGACTCGATGTGTACAAGACTGCAAAGATTGGCGCCAGCCCACCAACGGCGAAGATCGATCCAGCGATCGCATTGACATAATTTGCGGTCAGCTTTGTTCGCTCATTCACAATAAGAATGGTCCGCGGAGAGGGTCTGTTTTTGAAGAGCGATCTGTCCATCTGTCGTGACTCGAGCTTCTTGCTCGGCATTTTCACCTCACCAGAGCCTTGTGGGAAGGTGAATTTCAGACGAATTCGTTGCCTGTCGTTAGATCGCACTCTGTCGATCAGAGTTTATTATATGGCAATCGATTTGCTATAAACCGAATGTTTATTTCATGCATTTATCTATAATTCAATACGAATGGTAGTTTATGCGATTGAAAGGCCTTCTTTGGCCTCTCCCCGTTCGAGACCACCCCGCCCCTTGAGCGCCCGATAAGCCGCCACGCCCGCCGCCAGATCCGCGCGCAGCCGCCGCTCGTCGCCGAGGTCGTCGAGGGCGTAGGTCAGGCCGAGGATGTGCGCGGCCTCGTAGCCCTCCGGCAACTCGCCGGCGCTGCCGAGGGTGATGCACCGGTTCGGCAGGCGCTCGGCGAAGTCGGCGAGGCGTACGCGCAGGGCATCCCCGCTGGCGCGCAGGTAGGCCTCGGCGCGCGGCCCGTGCTCGCGGATCGCGGCGACGGTCCCCTGCGCGAGCGACAGGTGGACGACCGGGCGGTGCGCCGGGAACAGGTAGACGAGGTAATAGCCGCGCGTCGCGCTGGTCGTGACGGCCGGGTCGAACACCGCCACCCATGGGACGGCGGCCCAACGGGTGCCCCGGCCGGGACTGCCCTTGACGAGGAACGGGCCATCGATCGGTTCGAGGGCTGCCCGCAGCTCATCCGGCGCCCCGCGTCGGATTACCGCCGCGAGGGGATGCCTGGCCGGCGGATCGAGGCGGGCGAGCGGGTATTCCTCGACAATCCGGCGCAGGGCGTGGCCGAGGCTCACCCACCCGCCGGCATCATGCCGGCACCTGGTCGATGGACGTCGGTTCCGTCTCCGGCGTCTGATTGCGGCTATGGCGGAAATTGGAAAGCGCCTGATAGGTCTTGAGCCGCGCGCGCATCAGCGAACCCAGCGGGCGATGCGCCACCAGGCTGTGGGCCGGCCGGAAGGACAGCACGTCGTCGGCGTAGCGCGTCCGCGCCGCGGACCGGGCATCCTGGGCCGGCAGGACGAGTCGCGCCACGGTGCGGTAGGGGCTGGCCGCCTCGTTCCAGCGCTTCGATGCATCCTCGACCGGCATGTCGTCGAGGTTGGTGCAGAGTTGGACGCGGAGTTCGAAGACGGCCGCATCGCCCGCGAAGAAGGCACCGACCGCGTGCCGGAACGCGTCCGGGTCCTGGCCCGGATGCAGCTCCTCGTTCGCCAGGGCCTGCTGCCGCGCGCCGGCCGGGAAGGCCGCGATCTTCGCGACATGATCGCCGTAGCGGAGCGCGGCCTGGGAATAATACGGCTCGGCCAGCGGGTGCAGAGGCTGGTGTCCGAAGAAGTCCAGCAGCGCCGAGCTCTCGCCGGTCGCCGACTTCACCACCGCGTCGGCCGCCCTTGCGATGTGAGACACAACGGACTTTACGGCCTCCGGCGCCTTCGTGCCGGCTTCCAGCTGCTTCATGCTGCCCAGGAAGCCCTTCGCGTCCGGGTTCGGGAAAACCGGGCCCGTGGCGAGCACGAAATCCTGCGTGGCGGCCCCGTGGCCGGGTAGCGTCTCGCCCGGGACGCCCAGGACCTTGATCGCCATGCCCCGATGGGTGGAGACGCTGTCCTTAAGCAACTCCCCCGGCCCCTGCGCGAAGCGCACGATCACCGGATAGCTGCCGCCTTTGGCGAACAGACCCTGCTTTAGCTCGGGCGGGAGGTCGTCCGGCACCTGAAGCTCGCCCGTGACCACGCCGCTGACCTTGGCGTGCGACGCCCGCACCGCATGGCCGTAGCGCGCGGCCGTCGTCTCGCTCTCGCGGGTCATCGACGCGATGATCGCATCGATCGTTTCGGCCTCATAAGGCGCGGGCGTCTCGATGCCGTCGTGATAGCGCAGGTAGGTCTCGGCCAAAGTCTCGGATCCCGATCGCCTCGATCCAAGTCCAACAGACGGGCCGTTCGTCGGGTTCGGGCCTCGCGATCAGGCAATCGGTCGCGCCAGCACCCCGCCGGTCTTCGGCTCGCTCACTCCGGTGGTTGAGGGGAACGTGATCGGGAGGCCCCGGAGGGAGCGGACCGCCAGATACGCGAAGGCCTGCGCCTCCAGGTAGGCCGACGACCATCCGATGGCGTCTGCAGTCGTGATCTCGGACCGCAGGTGATAGTTCAGGAGCCGCACCAACTCGCCGTTGCGCGCGCCGCCGCCCGCCACGATCCAGCGGGTCGGGATCTCGGGGGCGTGGTCCAGGGCCCGGGCCACCGCCCGCGCCGTGAAGGCCGTGAGCGTCGCGGCGCCGTCCTCCGTGGAGAGCTGACCGGCCAGCTTGTGCGAGAACCAGTTGCGGTCGAGGGACTTCGGCGGGCGGCGGAAGAAGAACGGATGCATCAGCAGCCAGGCGAGCAGCGGCTCGTCAGCGCGGCCCCGGGCGGCGGTACGGCCGCCGTCGTCGAGGTTCTTGCCCTCGCGCTCCTGCATCCACTCGTCGATCAGGGCGTTGCCGGGGCCGGTGTCGAAGGCGATCACGCCGCCCTTGGAATCGATCAGGGTGGCGTTGGCGACGCCGCCGATGTTGAGGATGCCGAACGGTCCGTCGAATCCGGAGGCCTGCGCCAACGCCTTGTGGAACACCGGCACCAGCGGCGCCCCCTGCCCGCCGGCCTCGATGTCGGCCCGGCGCAGATCGGAGACCACCGGGATGCCGAGCCGGGTCGCCAGCGCCTGCCCGTCACCGATCTGGATCGAGATGCGCTGGTCCGGCCGGTGGATCACGGTCTGGCCGTGGAAGCCGATCACGTCGACCGTGCTCGCGTCCAGGCCGTTCTCGGCGAGAAACCGTTCGACGGCCTCGGCATGGGCCTGGGTGACGAAGGCCTCCGCCTCGGGCAGCCGGCCGGGCCGGTCGCCCGGATGGAGCACCGATTCCGCATCCTTGGTCGCCACCCGCAGGAGCGCCTTCTCGTCGTCGGAGTAGCCGCGATAGCCGGTCGGCCCAAGCGGCTCGAGGAAGTTGTTGTGGCCCCTCACCACGTGGACCCGCTCGCCGTCGGTCTCGATCAGCGCGATGTCGACGCCGTCCAGCGAGGTGCCGCTCATCAGTCCGATCGCGCGCATCATCGCCATTGTGCTCGACCCCGTGCCTTTCGGCGAACGCCCTGCTAAGAGCGCGCCGTATCCTGAACCCCAGCCCGAGCTAGCACGCAGAGCCTTTGCCTGTCGCGCCGGCTGGCGACCCGAGACCGCAGCCATGAATGCCGAGAGCTTCGCGCCGAAATCCGACTTCCTGCGGATCCTCACCGAGCGCGGCTATATTCACCAGACCTCCGATCTCGCCGGGATCGATACCGCGGCGCTCGAAGGGCGGCTGACGACCTACGTCGGCTACGATTGCACGGCGCCCTCGCTCCATGTCGGGCACCTGCTGTCGATCATGATGCTGCACTGGCTTCAGGCCACCGGGGCTAAGCCGATCGCCCTCATGGGCGGCGGCACCACCCGGGTCGGCGACCCGTCCGGTCGCGACGAGAGCCGGAAGATCCTGACCGTCGAGCAGATCGACGCCAACAAGGCCGAGATCCGCAAGACCTTCGACCGGTTCCTGCGCTTCGGCGAGGGCGCCGGCGATGCCGTGATGGTCGACAACGCCGAGTGGCTGACCAAGCTCAACTACATCGAGATGCTGCGCGACATCGGCCGCCATTTCTCGGTGAACCGCATGCTGTCGATGGACAGCGTCCGGATGCGCCTGGAGCGCGACCAGGAACTGTCGTTCCTAGAATTCAACTACATGATCCTGCAATCCTACGACTTCGTGGAGCTGAACCGCCGCTACGGCTGCACCCTGCAGATGGGCGGCTCGGATCAGTGGGGCAACATCGTCAACGGCATCGATCTCGGCCGGCGCATGGGCACGCCCCAGCTCTACGCCCTGACCTGCCCGCTGCTGACCACTTCTTCGGGCGTCAAGATGGGCAAGACCGCCGCCGGCGCGGTCTGGCTCAACCCGGACATGCTCAAGCCGTACGATTACTGGCAGTTCTGGCGGAACACCGAGGATGCGGACGTGGTCCGCTTCCTGAAGCTGTTCACTTTGCTGCCGATGGAAGAGATCGCGCGGCTCGCGGCGCTGGCCGGCTCCGAGATCAACGCGGCCAAGACGGTGCTCGCCACCGAGGCCACGGCGCTGATGCACGGCCGCGAGGTGGCGGAAGCCGCCGCCGAGACCGCCCGGAAGACGTTCGTCGAAGGCACCCTCGCGACGGATCTCCCCAGCGTCACCGTTCCGGCCGCCACCCTCGAAGCCGGACTCGGCGTGCTCACCGCGTTCGGGCCGGACATCGCCAAGCTGGTGCCCTCGACCAGCGAGGCGCGCCGCCAGATCAAGGGCGGCGGTTTGCGGGTGAACGATGCCGCCGTGACGGACGAGAAGGCGGTGCTGACGCCCGCAGACCTGACTCAGGACGGGGTGATCAAGCTGTCCTTCGGCAAGAAGCGTCACGTGCTGCTGCGAACGGCGTAGGGCTCCGACGAGGTGGCTGTTTCGCATCCCTCAAGAATCAAGAGTGATTGGGGCCGGTTCGCTCGACTAGACTCCCGGCCCGTGTGCTGAATGGTTGGGACGGGCGGGGCAGGACGCGCGCAACGGCACAAGCCTCCTCCTTGTCATCCCGGGGCCGCTAAGCGGAGCCCGGGATCCATACACGCTGACAGCTTAAGGCCTTGCACCGTTGGCGTTTATAGGTTCCGGGCTCGCCTGCGGCGCCCCGGAATGACACGGCGATCGATCTTGCCGTCTTGGCATCGTCGGCACGCCGGAGGTCACAGGTCAGCGGTGAAACGCATTCCGAACCGTTGATCGCTGCCGACGCCGATCCTTACGGATCCAACCCTTCCGCGGCCCGACGCGCCGCGCGCAGCTTCTCCACGCGCGAAACGGAGAACACCGAGGCCTCGTAGAGGATCAGCATCGGCAGCGCGAGCGAGAGCTGGGAGATGACGTCCGGCGGGGTCAGCACTGCGGCCACGACGAAGACGAGAACGATCGCGTAGCGGCGCTTCTCGCGCAGGAACGCCGCGTCGATGATGCCGATCTGGCCGAGCAACGTGAGGATCACAGGCAACTGGAACGCGATGCCGAAGGCGAAGATCAGCGTCATGATCAGCGAAAGGTACTCGTCGACCTTGGGCAACAGCTTGATCGTCGGCTCGCCGGCCACGCCGACCTGCTGCAGCGACACCGAGAACTTGATCAGCAGCGGCATAGCCAGGAAGAAGACCACCAGCGCGCCCAGGATGAAGAAGATCGGCGTGGCCACGAGGTAGGGCAGGAACGCCTTGCGCTCGTTCCGGTACAGGCCCGGCGCCACGAACGCGTAGATCTGCGTGGCGATCACCGGAAAGGCGAGAAACGCGGCGCCGAACACGCTGAGCTTGATGTTGGTGAACACCTGCTCGAGGAAGTGCGTCGCGATCAGTTCGGCGTTCTGGACCCCCACGATCGAGACGTAGGGGTAGACCAGGATGTTGTAGATATCCCGGGAGAAGAAGAAGCAGCCGAAGAACATCACCACGAAGGCCGCCAGCGACTTGATCAGCCGCGCGCGCAATTCGATCAGGTGTTCGAGCAGCGGTGCCCGGGACGCTTCGATCTCGGCCTCGTCGGCGTCGCTCATCATCGGGCAGTGGCGCCGTTCTTCGGGTCCAGGGGAGCGTCGTGCGGGGTCTGAGGTTCGGGCGGCGGTCCGTAGGGATCGTCGACCGAGCCCGGGACCGGAAGCGGGGCCTCAGGCGGCACCGCGTCGGTATGCGGCGCAGCGTCAACGGCACCGGGGTCCGCATTGGCCGGTGCGACGGCGTCCTGCTCGGCCTTGAGCTGCGCGGTAGCGTCGGCCAGGGAACGCGTGTCCGCGACCGGCTTCTCGGGGCCGAGGGGCTCGGAACCCTGGCGGGCGGCGACCCGGCCCTCGACTGCGCCTTTCAATTCGTCCCGGATCGTCTGGACCGGATTGAAGCCGGAACTCGCGGTACGGACCGTGTTGCGGATGCCGTCGACCTCCTTGCGGACCTCGTCGAGTTCGGCTTCGCGGATCGCCTCGTTGAACTGCATCTGAAACTCGCCGGCCATGCGGCGCAGTTTCGTGGTGATCTGTCCGACGGTGCGCAGCGCCTTCGGCAAGTCCTTCGGCCCGATGACGATGAGGGCGACGCCGCCGATCAGCATCACCTCGCCCCAGCTCATGTCCAGCATGTCGTCGACGGTCCCGCTGCCCTGGGATCCGGACCTCGATCCGAACCCCGTCAGGCTCTACACCACAGCGCGCGCCCTGACAGTCCTCAGACCGGCTTACGCTCGCCGCCGGGCAGATGGCTCGCCGGAACCGCGGTCCCGGGGCTCGTCTCGGCGGCGTGGGGGATGGTGCGGACCGGCTCGTTCGGCGGAGCGACCGGCTGGCTGCTGACCGGCGGCGTCTCGTCCTCGGCCATGCCCTTCTTGAACGCTTTGATGCCCTTGGCGACGTCACCCATTAGGTCCGAGACCTTGCCGCGTCCGAACAGCAGCATGACGATGACGGCAACGATGACCCAGTGCCAGATACTCATGCTGCCCATGGCAACCTCCTGCGTGCGCCCACCTGGCCGCGCCCACTTGCCTGCGCTCCCATATGGGGGCGGGACGCCACGGCCGGTTGAAGAATTCCGGGCGAACCTAGGGATCGTACCGCCCGAACACAAGCAGAGGCGGCATCAGGGACAGTGGATGCCCGCGGTGGAAGGCCGCGGATCAGGCGGCGGTCGCGAGCGCGGCCGCGAACCGGGCCCGGGCTTCGGGCACGTCGAGCCCGTCGCCGGCACGGTCCAGGCATGCCAGGGCTGCAGCGGCCCGCCTCGCGGCGGCGCCGTCGAGAGTCGGTGCCGCCTCAGCGACGGCCCGCATCTCGTCCATCGCGCCGTTGCAATGCAGGCCGACATCGATCCCCGCCGTGAAGGCGGCTTCGGTTCGGTCGCGGAACGTGCCGGTGAGCGCGTGCATCGACAGGTCGTCGGTCATCAGCAGGCCGTCGAAGCCGATGGCGCCGCGGATCACGTCGCGGATGACGGTCGCCGACTGGGTCGCCGGGCGGTCGGGATCGATGGCCGTGAAGACGACATGGGCGCTCATCGCCATCGGTAGGTCGGCGAGCGCCTGGAACGGCCGGAAATCCTGAGCGGCCAGCGCCGCCAGGGTCGCCTCCACTACCGGCAGGCCGTGATGGCTGTCGCAGGCGGCGCGGCCATGGCCGGGCACGTGCTTCATCACCGGTAGGACGCCGCCGGCCATCAAGCCTTCCGCGACGGCCCGGCCGATCTCGGCCACCCGATCCGGGGACGATCCGTAGGCCCGGTCGCCGATGATGTCGTGCGATCCCGGCGCCGGCACGTCCAGGACAGGCGCGCAATCGACGTTGATGCCGACCTCGGCCAAGTCATGGGCCATCAGTCGGGCCCCGAGCCGCGCGATCGCGGTGGCACTCCCGTTCAGGCGTCCGTAGCGGCCGCCCGCCGGGTAGGCCGGCCAGTGCGGCGGGCCCATGCGCTGGACCCGGCCGCCCTCCTGATCGATCAGGATCGGGGCGGCGTCGGAACCCAGGCAGTCCCGCAGCGCCGCCGTCAGCGCCCGGACCTCGTCCGGCGTGCCGATGTTGCGCTTGAACAGGATGAAGCCCCAGGGCCGAACGTCCCGGAAGAAG
The DNA here is from genome assembly GCF_008039945.1 of Methylobacterium sp. WL64. Taxonomy (NCBI): domain Bacteria; kingdom Pseudomonadati; phylum Pseudomonadota; class Alphaproteobacteria; order Hyphomicrobiales; family Methylobacteriaceae; genus Methylobacterium; species Methylobacterium sp. WL64. The sequence goes on along the minus strand of NZ_VRVA01000010.1, from coordinate 78,042 downwards.
GCGGCCTCCTCGACGGAGAGCGTCTTGCCGGCGCAGCCGAGGATCAGGGCACGGGCGGTCATGCGGGGTTCTCGGTGGCCGCTTGGGTGCGGCGGAGGATATGTCGGGTTCGGCGAATCGGTGGCGGCAGAGTCGGGCGGGAACAGGGAGGCGGCAAGGCGAAACCGCGGGCCTGAAAGATTGGAGCCCAAGTCCGAGACCGAGTGTTGCGGGCGGGACTCGCGTGCACCGCCCCCCTCAGATCAGCCCCTGCCCTCTCAGGCTGGGGCGCAACACGCCCGCCCCTAGCCGACGTTCACGTCCGGCGGCGAGGCGTCGACCTCGTAGTGCACCAAATCCGGAGCCTGACCGGTGGCCGGCGCTACCGCGGCCTCAGTTCTTGGCGACGAAGCACTGCCCGCCCTCGCCCTGGAGGGTGCTGCACAGGCTGGTTGCCTCGTTCTTGGCCAGGGGCCCGACGCGGACGCGGAAGATCGTCTTGCCGTTGACCTCTGCCTGGCGGATCAGCTCGGGCTTGCCGGCAAGGCCGCTGTACTTGGCCTGCATCTGCTTGAGCGCCGCCTTCGCCTCGGCGGCGGAGCTGCGGACGCCGAGCTGGACCGAGAACCCGCCGACCGAACCCGTCTTGACGGTGTCGTCGACGGCATCCGGGGCGTCCGGGGCCGGCGTGGCCACGGTGGCGACCCGCTGCGCGGCCTTCGGGGCCGGCTTGACGGCGACGGACTTCGGCGGGGCGGCATCGGCCGCCATGGAATTCGGCGCGGCCTGGACCGGCTCGGGATCCGGCGCCGCCAGGGAGGCGGCGGCCTGGCGGCCGGGCTTGGACTTGGTCTGGGGCGGCTCGTCGGTGGGCAACACCATGGTCGGGATCGGGGCCGGCGCGGCGTCGGCCTGGGCCTCGCGCTGGACCGGCGCGGGAGGGGCCTCCGGCTTCACCGCGACGGTGCGGACCCGGCGCGGCTCGCCGAACGCCTCGAACGGGCCGTTGCCCGGCGTGGTGCCGCTCTGCGCACCGCCGGCGGGACCGGTCCCCTGCGCCGCGCGGGCCGCCTCGGCCACGTCGATGGGCTGCTCCTCGCGGTTGACGATCTTGATCTGGGCTTCCTTGGTCTTGCCCTTGGTATCGTAGATCTGCCGGTTCTGGTCCGGGATCTCGACGCCGTCGGCGACCTTCGGGGCGACCTTGAGCGGGGTCGAATCGGCCTGGACCACGGGTACGCCGCCGGCGCTGCCCGAGCCCTGCAGGCCCTTGTAGGTGAGCGCTCCCGTCACCGCCACGGCGACGATGGCGATGCCGGCTCCGACGGACGCCAGACGGCGGCGCGGGTTCACCCGGCGCAGCGAGCGACCCTCCGCGTAGTCCGCGGCGGCGGCCTCCTGCGGATCCCCGGCTTCCGCGCCGTACGCGACCGGTTCCTCGTGGGTGTCGCGATCTACTGAGGCCAAGTACTGGTCGAAGGCGTCGGCAGGGTTCGACTTGGGCGGCTCGGGGGCGAAGCTCGGCTCGACCCGGCCGTCCCAGTTGGCCTGCGGCTGCGCGGGCGCCGCGCCGCGCATCTCGTCGCGGGCCGCCAGGAGCGCACGGAACGGGTCATCCTGTCCGACGATCCGCGCCAGCTCGGCCAGCGGATCGGGCTTGGCGCCCCCCGGGGGAACACGCCCCTGCTCCTGACGCAGATCGCGCGCAAGGGCGTCCAAATCGACCTGAGCGCGCGAAGCGTTCGTCATGGCAGCATCCTCACATCACGGCCGGTCACCGGCCCGATGCATATCGAGCCTATCGCATCTCATCCGGCGCGGTCACACCGAGCACTGCGAGGCCGGCCGCGAGGGTACTCCGTAGAGCCTCGACGAGCGCCAGCCGCGCCCAGGTCGACTTTCGGTCGGTTGCATTAACAAACCGTAATTGCGGCAAGTCTTTGCCCTTGTTCCATAAAGTATGGAGCGCGGCCGCCGTCTCGTAGAGGTGGAACGCGATCCGATGCGGCTCGTGCGCCATGGCCGCCGATTCGAGCACGCGGGGATATTGGGCGATCAGCCGCATCACCTCGACCTCGCCGGGATCGGTCAGGAGGCTGAAATCGGCCTCGCGCAGCAACGCCGCCACGGACAGGTCCGCGCCCGGGAAAGCCTCGCGCGCCTGCCGCTGCACCGAGCGGACGCGGGCATGGGCGTATTGGACGTAGAAGACCGGGTTGTCCTTCGACTGCTCGACCACCTTGGCGAGGTCGAAATCGAGGGTCGCGTCGTTTTTCCGATAGAGCATCATGAACCGGATCGCGTCGCGGCCGACCTCGTCGATCACGTCGCGCAGGGTCACGAACTCGCCGGCCCGCTTCGACATCTTCACGGGCTCGCCCGCGCGCAACAGCCGCACCAGCTGGCACAGCTTCACGTCCAGCGTCGCCTTGCCGTCGCTGACCGCCTTCACGGCCGCCTGCATGCGCTTGACGTAGCCGCCGTGGTCGGCGCCGAGCACGTCGATCAGCTCGGTGGCGCCCGCCAGGTACTTCGCGCGGTGGTAGGCGATGTCGGAGGCGAAGTAGGTGTAGGATCCGTCCGACTTCAGCAGCGGACGGTCGTTGTCGTCGCCGAAATCCTTGGTGCGGAACAGCGTCTGCTCGCGATCCTCCCAATCCTCGGGCAACTGGCCCTTGGGCGGCGGGAGGCGGCCCTCGTAGACCAGCCCACGCTCGCGCAGCTCCTCGAGCAGCGCCTTCACGGCGCCGCTCTGCTGGAGGGTCCGCTCGGAGAAGAACACGTCGTGCCGGATGCCGATCGCCGCGAGGTCGGCCCGGATCATGTCCATCATCATGGCGAGGGCCGTCTCGCGCACGGCGGGGAGCCAGTGCGCTTCCGGCTGATCGAGGAGTGCGCGGCCGTGGGTCTCGGCGAGATGTGCGCCCACGGGCTTGAGGTAATCGCCCGGATAGAGCCCTTCGGCGATCGCGAACGGCTCGCCCAGAGCCTCGCGGTACCGCTGGTAGGCGGATCGGGCCAGGACGTCGACCTGAGCCCCGGCGTCGTTGATGTAGTATTCGCGCGTCACTTTGCGGCCGGCTGCGACCAGGAGGTTGCACAGGGCGTCGCCGAAGACCGCGCCGCGGCCGTGGCCGACATGCATCGGCCCGGTTGGGTTGGCCGAGACGTACTCGACGTTGATCGGCCCCCCGGGAAGCTGCGCGCGGCCGAATTGGTCCGGATCGGAGAGCGCGCTGCGGATCACATCCTGGAAGAGTCCGGGCACCAGCCGCAGGTTGATGAAGCCCGGGCCGGCGACGCTGGCCTCCAGGATGCGCGGGTCGGCGCGCAGTTCCGTGGCCAGGGCCTCCCCGAGGGCCTTCGGGTTGGTGCGGGCCTCCTTGGCCAGGACCAGCGCGGCGTTCGTGGCCAGATCGCCGTGCGTCGTGTCGCGCGGCGGCTCGACGACGACGCGGCCGAGGTCGAGGCCCTGGGGCAGCTGGCCGGCGCGGGTCAGCGCCTCCACGGCCTCGCGCACACGCGCCTCGAACAGGGCGAAGATGTTCATCGGTCTCGGTCTCGCTCGCGCGGGGATGCTGCCGCAGGGCCGTCTCGGCCCGCGCCCGCCGGGAGCCGTCTAGCAAGGGGGCGGGAGAGTGTCACGGCGGCGGTACGGGCCGGCCGGTCCGCGGAGCAAGCCGGCGTTAACCGCGCCGCTGGAACGATCGGGCATTCGGCCGGACCAGCGCAGTTTATCCCCACGCGATGACTACCGACGCCCCCCGGACCATCTTGTCTTGGGTCCCATGAGTCTATGTGATCGACAGGATCGCAAAATTCTGGATCTTGGAGATCTTCATGAAGACCTTGATGTTGGCGGGCGCGGCCCTCTGCGCGGTAGCCCTGGCGGCACCGAGCGCCGAGGCCAGGGGCTTCCGGGGCGGAGGATTCCACGGCGGCTATCACGGCGGTTTCGCCGGGCGCGGCGGTTACGGCCGCGGCTTCAGCTATGGCCGTGGCTACGGGTATCGCGGCGGCTACGGACGCGGCCTCGGTTACGGGTTGGCCGGCGCGGGCATCGGCCTGGGGCTCGGGCTCGCCGCCGGCAGCGCGTACGGCGCCTACGGTTACGGTTACGGTGGCGGCTATGGCGGCGGCTATAGCTATCCCGCGGCCTATGGTGGTTACGACTACGCCTACCCGGCCGCTTATGGCGGGTACGGCGGATACGGTTCTGGGGGCTGCTATGGCAGCTTCACCTGCGGCTGCGGCTGCTGATCGCGTTCAATACCCCGCCGGATCTCACGGTTCGGCGAGGGGCAGGCCCCGGCTCGGCAACTCCCAGTACAAGTCGGGCGTCGTCGGAAAGAGCTTGCGATGGGCCAGCACCGCGTAGGTGTCGGTCATCCCGGCGATGTAGTCGGCGACTCGCCGGGCGATGCGCCCTTCCGGTGCATCTGCCAGGCCGGCGCTCCACTCTTCGGGCATCCGGGCCGGAGCCATCGTGAACGCCGCGAACAGGTCATTCACGATGGCGTCGGCCTTCTTGCGCACCGCCACGACACCGGGATGCCGGTACATCCGGGTCCAGAGGAACCGCATGATGTCGGCATCCGCTTCCGCGATGGCCGGCGAGAACACGATGACCGGCTCGGACGCGTGTCGGATGTCCTCCACGCGTCCGGGATCCAGTGCGGCGATCCGGCGGCCGCCCTCGCGGATCACATCCTCCACGAAGCGGGTGATCACGCGCCGGGCCAGCTCATGAATGACGCGGGACGGGTCAAGGCCCGGATGCAGGCGATCGATCTCGTCGAGGATGTCGGCCAGGAACGGCACCGCGCGCAGCTCCGGGATCTCGAACAGGCCGGCGCGCAGACCGTCGTCGAGGTCGTGCGCCGCGTAGGCGATGTCGTCCGCCAGGGACGCCGCCTGCGCCTCCGGTCCGGCCTGGCTCCACAGGTCCAGCGGGTTCAGGACGTCGTATTCGAGGATCGCGGCCGGGATGCCGCGCTCGACGTAGCGCGCCGTCGGCTTACCGTCCTCTGTGAGCAGCGGGCCGTTGTGCTTGACCAGCCCTTCCAGGGTCTCCCAGGCCAGGTTCAGCCCGTCGAAACCTGCGTAGCGCCGTTCGAGCCGCGTGACGATGCGAAGCGCCTGAGCGTTGTGATCGAACCCGCCATGGGCCGCCATGCAGGCCTCCAGCGCATCCTCGCCGGTGTGGCCGAAGCAGGTGTGGCCGAGGTCGTGACTCAGCGCCAGAGCCTCCGCCAGATCCTCGTCGAGACCGAGCGCCCGGGCGAGCGCCCGCGCGATCTGGCTGACCTCCAGGGTGTGTGTCAGGCGGGTGCGATAATGATCGCCCTCGTGGTGCACGAAGACCTGGGTCTTGTGCTTCAGGCGGCGGAACGCCGTGGAGTGGATGATCCGGTCCCGGTCGCGCTGGAAATCGCTACGGGTCGGCGAGGAATCCTCGGCGATCAGCCGTCCGCGCGTCCGCGCAGGATCCGTGGCGTAGGCCGCCCGCCAGCGCTCACCGTTCGGCCGCACGGCGTCCATCCTCGATCTCGCGCAGCCTGATCATGACCCCTCCCCGCCCGGCGCGTTGCAGCGCGGGCCTCGAACCCATATCTTGTAGGCTTAGGCGTGCTCGGCAACAGCCGGGCGACGCCGTCCACCGAACAGCTGCGTGGCCAGAGCTAAAGATGGCTGAGATCACCCTGACCCCCCGCGCCGCCAAGCGCATCAACGAGATCATGGGGGCGGAGCCCCCGGGCGCGTCTCTGCGCATCAGCGTCAACGGCGGCGGCTGCTCCGGATTCTCCTACGCGTTCGACATCGCCCGGTCCCGGGAGGCGCAGGACGTGGCGATCGAGCGCGACGGCGCCACCGTGATCGTCGATCCCGTGTCGCTGGAATACATGTCGGGCTCGACCATCGACTTCGTGAACGACCTGATCGGCCAGTCCTTCAAGATCGAGAATCCGCTGGCGACCGCATCCTGCGGGTGCGGCACCTCGTTCTCGCTCTGACCGGTCGCAACGGTCCTCCTCGGGGAAGGCCGTTGCGCGCCTACGACACTGGAGCCGGCTTAGGGCCCGCGCCTCCGGTGTCCGATTGCCTCGGCCGGTAAAACGCGGCACCCATGCGGTACCCCCGCCGAGCCGTGATCCGGACCCTCCCATGATCCATCCGATGGTCCGATCCCGCCTCCGGTCGGCGTTGGCCGCGACCTGCGCCTTCGCCTGCCTCGCCGGGACGGCGGCACCGCCACCCCTGGCGGCCCAGGAAGGCGCCGCTGCGGTCCAGGACGTGACGATCACCGACGTCATGCTGCCGCTCGGCGGGACGATGCTCCGGGCGCCGAAGTTGACGGCCAGCGGCACGCGCCTGTCCAAGGATGAGCTCGCGGCGATCCTCAAGCCCGATTCGGCCGAGCCCTGGGAATCCCGGCTGGCACGGCTCGACGCGGGCAGCCTGACGATCCCGGTGCTGAGCTCCGAGCATGCCGGCCCCGGCAACGACCGCCAGACCGTGACCTACCGCGACGTGGTCCTCCGCGACGTGAAGGCCGGACGCGTGGGCGAACTCACGGCGGCGGGTGCGACGGTCAGCGCCGTCACGGGTCCGAACCGTGGCGACGGCACCTACGGACAAGTCCGGGCGACCGACCTCGACCTCGCGGCGCTGAATCGGCTTTACACCGTTCCAGGCGACGGCAAGGGCCCTGTGCAGAAGGTCTACGGCACGATCCAGGTCTCGGACGTGACCTATTCCGACGCGCGCGGCACCACCGTGAAGATCGTGCGCCTGAACGGGCGCGACCTCGGCGGCCGACAGGTGCCGGACGGCTGGAACGGCGCGTTCGAGATCGTGGCCGCCGGCTTCCAGGGGCCCAACGACCGTCGGACCTTCGCGGCCTCCGCCGCCGACCTGATCGAGGCCACCACGTTAGGCAGCCTCGACATGCAGGGCTTGAGCGTCAGCAACACCGATCCGCAGGGACCGGTCCTGTTCGAGATCGCGCGGGCGACCTACGCCGCCGGGTCGGATGCGGGCACGGTCCTGGAGAACATCACGCTCGCCCGCGGCAGCCTGCGCGCGCATCTCGCCCGCCTCGCGTTGGCGGACGTCTCGCTCGCGCCGACCATCGCGGCTTTGCGCAACGCCGCGGCCGATCCCACCAGCCGGTCCGGGTTCAGCGATGCCGAGATGCATCGGCTGACGCCGGCACTGGGCGGCCTGACCCTGACCGATCTGAGCATCGACCTCCCGCTCGACGCCGAGCTTCCCAAGGCCGTCCCGCCGGATCCCCGCGCGCCCCCCCGCGCCTCCGCGCCGGGGAAGCCGACGATGGGTCGGCCCACCGACGGAAGGCTTACGGAGCCCAAAACCGCGACCGTGCCGCCCGGCGACCCGCTTTCCGTCACGATCACACCGGCGCCGACACGCCGGGTGGCCCTGCGGGAAGCCAAGCTGTCCTTCGGCCCGCCGCAGGACGGCGTGCCGAATGCCGGACGGCTGACCCTCACCGGCCTGAGCCTCCCGGCGGAGTTCGTGGCCGGCGCGCCGATCATCGGCGCGCTACCGGCCTACGGCTATCGGGATCTCGACCTCGATCTCGTGGCCGACGCGGCCCTCGACGGCAAGGCCCGCGACCTGTCGCTGCGCGAAGTCACGATTTCGGGGCGCGAGATCGGGACCGTCCGGCTGTCCGGAACCCTCGGCGGCATCGGACCGGAGCTGTTCAACGGAAGCCTGCCCGCCGCCACGATGCTGATGTTCACGGGGAGCGCCAAGAGCCTCGACCTCACGGTCGAGAATGCCGGCCTGTTCGAGCGGTTCCTCGCCGCGCAATCGAAGGATCTCAGCCTGCGACCGGACGAGCTGCGCAAGGAATACGTCACCGCCAGCCTGCTCGGCGTGCCGGTGATCCTCGGCAACACGGCGGCGGCCAAGGGCATCGGGGCGGCGATGGGCCAGTTCGTGATGAAGCCGGGTAAGCTCGTGCTGCACGCCAAGTCGAAGGAGCCCGCCGGCATCGGCTTCATCGATATCGGCGCGGCGCGCTCGCCGGCAGCCCTGCTCGACCGGATGGACGTGGACGCCAAGGCGAACTGACCCCTCGGTCCAAGTGTCCGCGCACCGTAACCGCACCGTCCGCGCACCGTCCACACGGCGTGCAGGCTACTCCGCGATGATCCCCGGATGCTGTGCCGCCAGGGCGGCCCGGGTGGTTTCGGCCCAGGCACGGTCGCGCTGTTTGCGCGGGCGGTCGAGCGTGACGTTCGCCATGAGCGTCGCCGGCCGCTTCGAGACGAGCAGCAGCCGGTCCGCGATCCCGATCGCCTCGACGACGTTGTGCGTCACCATCAGGACGCTCATGCCGGCCGAATCCACGGTATCGACCACCAACCCGCGCAGCTCGGCCGCCGCGGCATCGTCCAGGGAGACGAACGGCTCGTCGAGTACCAGAACGCGCGGCGCGTCGGCGAGCGCCCGGGCCAGCGCGACGCGCCGCTGCATCCCGAGCGACAGGGCCTTCGGGTAGCTGCCGCGCCAGGGCGTCAGGCCCAGCTTGGCGAACAGGGCGTCGAGGTCGCATCCGCGCCGAGTCCGCGGCAGGCCCAGCCGGACATTGTGCTCGACGCTGCGCCAGGGAAGCAGGCGCGGCTCCTGAAACACCATGCCGGCGTGATCGGCCCCAGAGACGCGGCCCTCGAAATCGGTGTCGAGGCCGAGCAGGATCCGCAGCGTCGTGGTCTTTCCGGCGCCGGACGGCCCGATCAGGCAGACGATCTCGCCGGCTCCGACCGCGAACGAAAGGTCGCGGACGGCTTCCACCGGCTCGGCGCCCTTCGAGCGGTAGCGCTTCGCGTCGATCGCGACCTGCAGGACGGGTTCAGCGCCAGCGGCGGACATGCGCTTCGAGCCGCTGGAGGAGGAGGACGTCGATGCCGATCATCACGGTCATGAAGACGAGGCTGTAGCCGATGATCGCGGCCACGTCGGTGCTCTGCACGAAGTAGTAGTTGATCGCGAAGCCGACCCCGTCGGGCCGCCCCAGCAGCTCGACCACCAGGACGATCTTCCAGGCGAGCGACAGGCCGGAACGGGCCGCCGTGACCACGTAGGGCTGGAGCTGCGGCACCAGCACGTCCATCGCCCAGGTGCGCCGGTCGAACCGGTAGGCCCGGGCCATCTCGTCCAGGCCGGGATCGAGGTTGCGGGCGCCCTCGCGCACGATCACCGCGACGTTCGGCAGCTTGTTGAGCACCACGGCCAGGATCGCGGCAGTCTCGGTCAACCCGACCCAGACATAGGCCAGCACGGTGATCACCAGCGCCGGTGTGTTGAGGAGGACGAGGAGCGGCGTGTCGAGGGTCAGGTCGGCGGCCTTCGAGCGGCCGAGCGCCACCCCCAGAAGGATCCCCAGCACCATCGCCACCGCGAAGGAGATCGCGACCCGCAGCAGCGTCATCCCGACATTGTGGAACAGGTCGCCGCGCTCGGCCTCCTGCAGGATGAAGCGCAGCACCGCCATCGGAGCCGGCAACAGGCGCGAGCCAGCCTCCAGCGCGGCGAATTGCCAGGCGGCGAGGAGGACGATGAGGGACGCGATGCGGGTCAGCGCGCCCATGCGGTTCCGGCGATCCGGATTCCCGCCCTGAACGCCGGCCTGGCGGGCAGCTCAGCCATCGCGGCCGTTGTCGTAATAGAGGTCCGGCGGCAGCCCGGCGCCCTTGCCGACGAGGCGGGCACCGCCGAGCCGGGACATGACGGCGTAGAGCTTCTCGGCGTCGGTTCGCTCCGCCGCCACCGTCCGGCGCGGGATGCCGGCCAGGAAGTCGCGCTTGAGAGCCTCGAACGTCGCTTCGTTCTCGGCTGCCATCAGCGGGCGCACGATCTCCCAGGTGCTCGGGTCGGAGGCCAACATATCCTTGGCGGACCGGGATGCCCGGGCGAAGCCCGCCACGGCCTCGGGCTTCTCCTTCACGGTGGCATCCTGGAACAGGTAGCCGATCAGGGAGACGTCGCCGGCGACACCGAGCGCGTGCATGATGTCCTCGGCGCCGACGAGCCGGCGGAAGCCCTTGGCCTCGAGCCGGGCGCAATAGGTCCAGTAGGTCAGCGCCGCGTCGAGGGCGCCCTGTTCCAGCTTCAGCGTGATCAGCGGCGGTGCGCCGTACGCGATCTCGGTGGCGCGCTCGAGGTCGATGCCGGCGGCATCCCGGGCCTGCGCCCTCAGCAGCAGCCAGTTCTTGTCGAGGGGGCCGCCGGCGACGCCGAAGCGCTTGCCGTCGAGGTCCTTGAGGCTCTTGATCGGGCTGTCGGCCGGCACCATCACAGCGCCCTCCGAGGTCGAGTACGGGATGAAGCGCACGGCCTGGCCGTCGTTGCCGAGGCGGGCCGCCCAAAGCAGGTCGCCGATGATCGTGTCGACCTGTCCGCCGATGAAGCTGATCCGCGCCGCGTCGTTGCCGGCGAGCTTGACCGCGTCGAGCTGGAAACCGTTGGCGGTATCCAGGCCGCGGGCCTTGATCACCGCCGCCTCCCAGGTCGAGGTGCCGAACGGTAGGCTCCCCAGGCGGATCGCCGGCACGTCCGCCCGCGCCGCCCGCAGGCCGAGGCCGCCGAGCAGGCCGCCGGCGAGCATTGCGCGCCGTGACAGCATCACGCCTTCTCCCATCGTATTGTGCGGTCTTGGACGATCGCAGACTTGGGCGTGGACTTGTCCTGACGCCGTTGGAAAATGGTCATAGGGCCCGCATGGCGCTCCGTCCACCGGGGCCGGCGCCCCTGCGCGCTTGCGCGCCGCCGACGGCGCGGGCACCCTCGGCCTCCGACGGAACGAAAAGGACGAGGCGAATGACCGAACGGCGCGAAGGCGTTCTGGACGAGGCGGCCGTGGAAGCGCGGCTCAAGGCGGAGCTACCGGACTGGCGGCTGGAGGACGGCTGGATCCGCCGCACCTACAAGACGGCGGGGTGGAAGGGCACGCTCATGGTGATCAACACGGTGGGCCACCTCGCCGAGGCCGCCTGGCACCACCCCGACATCACGGCGTCCTACGCCTGGGTCGAGGTTCGGCTGATGAACCATGCGGCCAAGGGCATCACCGAAAAGGATTTCGCCCTGGCCAAGAAGATCGAAGATGTCGTGTCCTGGCAGCCGGCGCTGGAGGGGCAGGGTCTGGAGGGCACGCCGTCGGATCCGCGCTTCGCCTACATCAAGTACGACAAGTAGCGGGGCCGCATCCGGTCACTGCGGCTCCTTCACCCGGCGGCACTCGGTCTTGAGGTAGGCGGACTTGCCGATCTCGTCGCGCCGCTCGGTGCGGGCGATGATCTCCTGCCAGCCGGTGGCGCAACCGAGCTCGTTGGCGACGCGGACCTTGCGCACCTCCAGCGCTTCGGCATCGGTGCAGGCCTCCTGGGCGATCCCGTTCGCGCAGACCAGGACGACGGCGATGAAGGCGTTCATGCGGGCGGTGCTCCTCGGCTCCAGGCGCCTTACGCGTCGGAACAGCCGGGAGTTTCCAGCCACTGCGCGGCAGGCATGCGGGGGGAAAGATTCACGGTCGGCCCGCCCTGAGGGGGCGGAGGGGCGGGCCGACCGCTCATCGCAGCGTAGGCCACGCTGCGATCCGTGATGTCGGATGCTCAGGCACTCTGCACCGCGTGCCGGTCGCGGCTCTCAGGCCGGATCCGGTAGCAGCCGACATAAAGGGCGGGCAGGAACAGGAGTGTCAGGACGGTCGCCGCCAGGATACCGCCGATCATGGCGAATGCCATCGGTCCCCAGAACACTTCCCGGGCAATCGGGATCAGGCCCAGGCTGGCCGCGGCGGCAGTGAGCAGGATCGGCCGCATCCGGTGGTGGGTCGCCTCGTAGACCGCATCCCAGGGTGCCATGCCCTCGTCCCGGAACTCCTCGATCTGGCTCACCAGGATCACGGCGTTGCGGATGATGATGCCGATCAGCGCCAAAATCCCGAGGATCGCCACGAAGCCCATCGGCTTGTCGAACAGCAGCAGCGCCGGGACCACGCCGATCAGCCCGAGGGGCGCCACGGTGAAGACCAGCAGCATCCGGCCGACGCTCTGGAGCTGCACCATCAGCAGCAGCGCCATGGTGAGCAGCATCACCGGGACGACGGCGGCGATCGGACCCTGGCCCTTGGCTGATTCTTCCACGGCGCCGCCCGTCTCCAGCGCGTAGCCCTCGGGCAGCGCCTTCGCGTAGGCGTCGATGCCGGGTTGGAGGGCGGTCACGATGGTGGCCGGCTGCGTGGTGTCGCGGATCGTGGCCCGCACCGTCACGGTCGCCAGCCGGTTCCGGCGCCAGACGATCGGCTGTTCCAGGTCGTAGCCGATCCGCGCGAAGGACAGCAGCGGCACGACGGAGCCGTTCGCGAGGCCGACCTGCAGCGATTGGAGGGTATCGAGCGAGGATCGCTCGATCGCCCGCGCCCGCCCGACGACGTTCACGAGATAGATCGAATCGCGCACCTGGGTGATCGCTTGGCCACCCTCGATGCCGTTGAGGATGCCGGCGATGTCCTGGCTGGTGACCCCGAGCTGGCGCGCCTTGTCCTGGAGGATCTCGACCCGCAGGACCTTGCCGGGCTCGTTCCAGTCGAAGGTCGGCACGTCGAGACGTTTGTCGGCGGCGACCACGTTGCCGAGGTCGAGGGAGAGGCGGCGCACCGTCTCCATGTCCGGGCCGCTGAGGCGGTACTGGACCGGGCGCCCGACCGGCGGGCCGAGGCTCAGGGGCTGGATCAGAACATCGGTGCCCACGAAGTCGCGCCGGCCGATCGCCTGCAGCCGCGTCATGACCTGATCGCGGATCTCCAGGGATTTCGTCACGACCACGATCTGGCCGTAGAACGCGTTGGAGAGCTGCTGGTCGAGGGGCAGATAAAAGCGCACGGCGCCCTGGCCGACATAGGACGACCAGCTCGTTACGTCTGGATCGTCCTTCAGCTTCGCCTCGAACCGGTCCATCTGCGCCTTGGTCTCGGCGATGGTGGCGTTCTGCGGCAGCGTCAGGTCGACCAGCACTTCGGAGCGATCCGAGGACGGGAAGAACTGCTGCTGGACATGGCCCATCCCGACGATGGCCAGCGCCATCAGCGCCAGGCAAAGGGCAACCGTGGTCCAGCGCCAGGCCATCGCGAGCTTGAGCATCGCCAGGAACAGGCGGGTGAACAACCCGCGCTTCTCGGCATGGTGCTTCACGGTCTTGGGCAGCAGCGTCACGCCGATCAGCGGGGCGAACAGCACGGCCACCACCCAGGAGACCAGCAGCGCGGCGGCCAGCACCACGAACAGCGAGTAGGTGTATTCACCCGCGCCCGAGCCGTTGAAGCCGATCGGCAGGAAGCCCGCCACCGTCACGAGCGTGCCGGTCAGCATCGGGAAGGCCGTCGAGGTGTAGGCGAAGGTCGCCGCCTTGCGGAGCGTGTCGCCCTGCTCCAGCCGGGCGACCATCATCTCGACCGTGATCATGGCGTCGTCGACAAGGAGGCCCAGCGCGATGATCAGCGCGCCGAGCGAGATGCGCTGGAGCGTCACGTCCATCATCTGCATGACCACGAAGACGATCGCCAGCACCAGCGGGATCGACACCGAGACCACGAGTCCGGCGCGCACGCCAAGACTGACGAAGCTGACCGCGAGCACGATCACCACGGCCTCGACCAGCGCCTCGGTGAAGTCACCGACCGCGTGCTCGACCTGCTTGGGTTGATCCGACACCAAGTGGACGCCCACGCCCACGGGCAGCGTCGCCTCGATCCGCCGCATCTGCGCCTTCAGGGCCTCGCCGAAATGCAGCAGGTTGGCGCCGGGCCGCATGGCGATGGCGAGGCCGATGGCGGCCTTGCCGTCGACCCGGAACATCGGGGCGGGCGGATCCTCGTAGCCGCGGCTGATCTCGGCGATGTCGGCCAACCGGAAGAACCGGTCGTTGACCCGCAGGTTCACGTCCTGCAGCGAGGCCTCCGAGGTGAAGGAGCCGCTGACCCGCAGCGAGACGCGTTCCGGCCCGGCCTGCACCACGCCGGAGGCCGACACCGCGTTCTGGGCTTGAAGCGCCTTGATCAGCGCCTGGAAGTCGATGCCGTAGCCGGCGAGCTTGCGGGTCGAGAAGTCGAGATAGATGGTCTCGGCCTGGGTTCCGATCAGCTGGGTCTTGCCGATGTCGGGGACCCTGAGCACTTCGGTTCGGATGCCCTCGACGTAGTCGCGCAGCTGGCGGTAGGTCAGCCCGTCGGCCGTGAAGGCGTAGATGTTGCCGTAGACATCGCCGAACTCGTCGTTGAAGAACGGGCCCTGCACGCCGTCCGGGAACTGACCCTTGATGTCACCGAGCCGCTTGCGGACCTGGTAGAAAGCCGGCTGAACTTCGGACTTCTTCAGCGTGTCGCGGAACTGCACGAACACCGTCGACGAGCCCGGTGTCGTGTAGCTGCGGACGTAATCCAGGCCGTTGAGCTGCTGCAGCTCCTTCTCGATGCGGTCGGTGACCTGATCGAGGGTGTCCTTGATGGTGGCGCCGGGCCACGTCGTCTGCACGACCATGGTCTTGATCGTGAAGGGTGGGTCCTCCTCGCGGCCCAGGCGGCTATAGGCCATCACACCCGCCACGAGCGAGACCGCCATCAGGAACCAGACGAACGAGCGGTGCCCGAGCGCCCAGTCGGAGAGATTGAAAGCCTTCACGGAAAACCCTCGTCCGACCGGATCAACGGGCGTCGTCGGTCAGGCGGACGGCCTGGCCTTGCTGCAGGGCGTGGACGCCGGCGACGACGACCCGCTCGCCCGGTTCGACACCATCACGGATGGCGACGCGTCCGGCCTCGACCGTCTCCGGGTTAGAGGCCAGGGTCACATCCCGGCTCGCCACCGATGTTCCGGCCGCATCGACGACCCAGACCGAGCGGCGCGGGCCGTCTTCCAGCAGCGCTGCGGCGGGCAGGAGGACGTGGCGCGGCACCGTGCGGGAGAGCGCCACGTCGATCGTCGCACCCAGGCGGAAGGCCGGGCCGGGATCGTCGAGCGTGATGCGGATGCGCCGGAACCGTGTCCCGGCCTCGGCGAGCGGCGCGATCTCCCGGACGCGCCCCCGGGCCGTCAGCTCGGGCGCGCTCTGGAGCGACACCGTGAACACCCCATCCGCCGGAAGCGCGCCGACATATTGCTCCGGAATGTCGACGACCGCCTCGCGGATCTCCGGCCGGGCGACGGTGACGACGCCCTGTCCGGCGCTCAACACCTGCCCGATCTCGGCGAGGCGCTGGGTGACGACGCCGTCGAACTCCGCCTTGAGCTCGGTGTAGCCCATCTGGTCCCGGGCCTTCTGAAGGCTCGCTGCCGCCTGATCGAGCCGCGCCTTCGCAGTGTCGCGCTTGGCCACGGCCTGATCGAGGGTCGCCTGCGAGACGTTGTTGCCCGACATGAGCCGCCGGGCGCGCGCCTCGGCGGCGTCGGCATTCTCGGCCTGCCCCCGGGCATCCGCGAGATCGGCCTCGGCGCGGGTGAGGTCGAACCGCGTGACCACGGTGTCGAGGGCAGCCAGCCGCTGCCCCTTGGTGACGATGTCGCCGACGGTCACGTCGCGCGCGATCATCCGGCCGGGGATCTGGAAGCCGAGCTGGGACTGGTAGCGCGGCTCGACCGTCCCCGCGAAGGGGCCGAACATGACGGCGTCCTTCGGCACGGCGACCTGCGTGAGGACCGGCCGCACGGGTGCAGGCGCGGCCTCAGCGTTCTGGTCATCGTGTCCGCCGCATCCGCCGAGAATCACCGCACAGGCGGTGAGAGTCAGAACCGCACGCGTGCTCATGGGTTGCTCTCGACGAGGTTGGCAGCAACCTCCTGTCCGGGGCGCAGAAATTGAATACCTGCGATCACGACGCGCTCGCCCGGCTCGATCCCGCCCTTCAGGGCGATGACATCCGGCCCGTATTTATCGATCTCGACGGCGCGGACCGACACGGTTCGGTTGCCGGGATCGAAGACCCAGACCGCGGGGCGTCCGCCGTAGCGGTAGAGCGCGGACCAGGGCAGGATGACCGCATCGTGTGGCGCAAACCGCCCGTGGCCGATGACAACCGCGCCGAGCCCCATGGCCGGCGGCGTCTGTTCCAGGCCTATCTTGACCCGTACCGTGCCGCTCGACGCATCGACCGTCGGCGAGATCTCGCGGACCGTGCCGTTCACCGAGATCGACGGGTTCGTCTGCAGCGTGACCGTGATGGTCTTGTCGCCCGGCGGCCGGGCGGTCAGCGATTCGTAGACGTTGAACACCGCATCCCGGGGGCCGTCCTGCGCCAGCACCAGGACGGTCTGGCCGGACTGGACCACCTGGCCGACCTCGACGCTGCGGCTCGTGACGATCCCGGAGAGGCCGGCGCGCAACTCGGTGTAGGAGAACTGCTCCTGCGCGGTCCCCAGCGCGGCTTTGGCCGAATCGAGCGCCGCCTGCGTGGTCCGCAGCTCCTGCTCGGCATTGTCGTAGCTCGGCCGCGTCGTGTACCCGCCGGCCAGGAGCTGCTTCTGACGCTCGAACGCCATCTTGGCCTGGGTCAGCAACGCTTCGGCCGAGGCCACGGCGGCCTTGGCGTTGTCGAGGTTCGCCCGCTGGGTCAGCGGCTCCAGCACCGCGAGGACCTGGTCGGGCTCGACGTGGTCGCCGACCTCGACCCGACGCTCGGCGACCTTGCCGTTCGTCCGGAACGAGACATTGACCTGCGCCTGGGCCTGGATGTCGCCGGTGAGCACGACCTCCGAGGCGACCGGCGTACGCCGCGCCTCGACGATCCGGACCCGCACGAGCGCCGAATCGGGCTCCGCTGCCGGTTCGGCCGCCCGGGCCGCTGGTGCCAGCGCAATCGTCGCGAGCACGAGAGCTGTGTATCGTTGAGCGAACATGCGGATCTTGTCGGCGGCCGTTGCAGACGAAGGGCGCCCAACGGCCTGACGCGGTCCTACTCCATCGCTTACATACCGTCCAGTCGGTTTCTAAAATGGTGACCTATGCGTGCGAAACGGCAGCGGCTGGCGGAACGGCCGGAAATCATCCTGGAGGCGGCCGACGCCGTGTTGCGCAAGGGCGGCGCACGGGCCTTGACCATCGATGCGGTCGCGGTCGAGGCCGGTCTCAGCAAGGGCGGCGTCCTGCACCACTACGCATCAAAGGACGCGCTGATCCTGGCCCTGGTGGCCCGCAAGCTCACCGAGCTGCGTGAGGAAATCGTCGCCTGCGAGGGTGAACTTCCGCCCGGGCCGTCGCAATTGCCGATGGCGATGGTGGCGCATGTCCGCTCGCATTACTGCGACGACGACGAGTCATCGCGGGCGCTGCTCCTGGCGTCGATCGAGTATCCCGAAGCTCTGAACGATTACCGGGCCTTCGTGGCCGATCAACTCGACCGGCTCGGCGGGATGAACAGCACGTGCCCCGGCGAGGGCTCGGTGCTGTTCTTCGCGATCCTCGGGGTGATCATGGGCCGGACCCTGGGATTCCATCAGCTCGACCTGGACGAGTTGAAGCCGATGTTCGACGCCCTGGAACGCATCGCCCGCAAATCGGACGCGTAGGCTCGCCGCGCACCCGGGCCTTTGGTTGTGGACGGCGCTTCGCGATGGCCGCCCCCCTGGCGGAGGCAGATCGAGAGCATCCTACCGAAAGCCGGCCGCCGGCCTTCGGATTGAGGCCGACGCAAACCGGACGTGTGTGCAGGTGACGGACCTTGCAATGCGGATCGCACGGCGCCCCGATGGTCACGGCGCCCGGAAAGATCTACGCGCTGAGCCGCGGTCATCGAGCCTGTAAAGCGCGCGGCTGCTTCATTCCTGTATCGCTGGACCGAAGCCGTCAGAAGACTCTCAGCACTGTCACGCCCGTGGCCGACAAGGGCTTTGCGTGCGGGTCGCGATTTTCCGTGCGATGACGTGTGTTCGTCATGCGCCCCTGAGTCCGTCGGCTGAACGAGCGCGTTGACTGCCATCCCGTTACTCGCCGCCAGCGTAGCGTCATGAACGAACACGTCGCGATCTCGCCGCCCGACGACCTGCGCCGTGCCCTGGCGCGCACCCTCTACGAGCATGACGGCAGCGGGATCGCCGATTACCCGGCGTGGGACGATGACGCCCTCGATACGCATCACCCCGGGCTGCGCGAGCGCTATCTCGAACGCGCCGACGCCCTGGCCGAAGGTCCCCTCGCCGCCCTGATCACGGATCGAACCGATGTCACCGCGCGCGACGAGGAATTGCGCGTCCTGCGGCGTCAGCGCATGGCGCCGGAGCGCGAACGCGAGTTGCTCGAGGCCAACAACCGGGTGCTCGCGCGGGCCAACGCGGCGGAAGCCGCGCGCGTGGCCGCCGAAGCCGAACTGACGACGGCATTGCGGGAAAGGGACGTCGCCCGGGAGGCCGAAGCGTTCTGGCAACGCTTCGCCTTCGATGCCGACGAATTGGCGACCCGCCGCCTGATCGAGCAGACCGATGCCCGGGCGGAAGCCGAGCGCGTCGCAATCCGCGAACGATGCCGACGTGAGCGGGCCGAGAGCGCGCTCCGCCTGTTCGCCGACAGGGCCGAGGTCATGCCGAAGGAGGGCTGGGCGTCGGACCTGGCCACCGCCAACCGGGACATCCCGCTCTGGTGGTTTCATGCCGCCCGGGTGGCCCTCGACTCATACGAGCCACAGCCTGGCCCGGAGCCGAGCACGCCGTAAGCCGGACCACGCCCACAGGGCGGGCAATGCAAGCCGCCAGCGTGGTGCGGACTTCAGGCGGCCGCGGGCCTCGCGAGATCCGCGGGCGGCTCGCGGAACAGGGCGGTGCAGCCGGAGCCGCGGTGCATGCTGAGGATCGAGGCGCGGTCGATGTCGGGATGCGCCTTCAACACCTTCTGCACGCAGCACAATACGCGGTCATATTGCGCGGCATCGAAATTCGGTTCCAGCGGGCTCACGGCGATGTAGGTCTCGACGACGAGCACGCGTTCCGCCCGGTCGCGGTCGACATCGACGGCGATCCAGGAAGACTTGATCAAGCTGGTGCTGGCGAGCATGGGCGTTCCTCGTTCAGCGTTGTCGCGGGACCGTCCGTTTGGCGAACGGTGGATTTTGGCGGAATGATGGACCGCCTTAAGACGTATGCCAAGAGGGACCGGATCAGTTCCCCCAGTGCACGGAGCCCGCAGCGTTGAGACGCAGAACTCTTGGGTCTATGCTACGGCGATGCCTACAACCTTCGCGAGTGCTTCTTTCTACTCGCCTCCCGCGAATGGCATGTGGTATACAAGTGTGACGGCCCTCTCGATGGGGCCGGCGTGACGGGTCCGCGAATCGACGGGACCGCGCATCGGGAGGGAGTTTCGGCATGATCCGTCCGAGACGCGGGGACGCGGGTCTCCACGATCGTTACGCAGCCGTCGCGACGGCGCGGCGCGCGAGACCTCACCGCTGCAGCCCGTCACCGTCCGTCGGCGCCAGGCCGATCACGGACCCGACCTGAGACACAGCCCGCCGCTTCCCGAAACCCGATCCGAGATCCGAGACCGACCATGACCAAGGCCCTTGAAGGCGTCCGCATCCTGGACTTCACCCATGTGCAATCCGGCCCGACCTGCACCCAGCTTCTGGCCTGGTTCGGCGCTGACGTGATCAAGGTCGAGCGGCCGGGAGTCGGCGACGCCACCCGCCAGCAGTTGCAGGACATCCCGGATGTGGACAGCCTGTATTTCACGATGCTGAACCACAACAAGCGCTCCCTCACGCTCGATTCCAAGAACCCGAAGGGCAAGGAGGTGCTCTGGCGCCTCATCGAGGAATGCGACGTCCTCGTGGAGAATTTCGCCCCCGGCGCGTTGGCCCGGATGGGTCTGACCTGGGAGAAGATCCACGCGAAGAACCCGCGCATGATCTTGGCATCCGTGAAGGGCTTCGGCCCCGGCCGCTACGAGGATTGCAAGGTTTACGAGAACGTCGCGCAATGCGCCGGCGGCTCGGCCTCCACCACCGGGTTCCGGGACGGCATCCCGATGGTGACCGGCGCCCAGATCGGCGATTCCGGCACCGGCCTGCACCTGGCGTTGGGCATCGTCACGGCGCTCTACCACCGCACCCAGACCGGCCTCGGCCAGAAGGTCGACTGCGCCATGCAGGACGGCGTGCTGAACCTCTGTCGGGTCAAGCTGCGCGACCAGCAGCGCCTCGAGCACGGCCCGCTCAAGGAATACAGCCAGTTCGGCGAAGGCATCCCGTTCGGCGAGGCGACCCCGCGGGCCGGCAACGATTCCGGCGGCGGCCAGCCGGGCCGGATCCTGCGCTGCAAGGGCTGGGAGCAGGACCCGAACGCCTACATCTACGTCATCACCCAGGCAGCGGTCTGGGATCCGATCTGCGACATCATCGGCGAGCCCGATTGGAAGACCGACCCGAACTACGCCTCCCCGAAGGCGCGCCTGCCGCACCTCAATGAGATCTTCACGCGCATCGAGGCCTGGACGATGAAGATGTCCAAGTTCGAGGCCATGGACATCCTGAACGGGCACGACATCCCGTGCGGCCCGATCCTGTCGATGAAGGAGATCGCCGCCGACGAGGCGCTGCGGGCGACCGGTACTATCGTGGAGGTCGATCACCCGACGCGCGGCCGCTACCTCTCGGTCGGCAACCCGATCAAGCTCTCGGCGAGCCCGACCGAGGTCGTGCGCTCGCCGCTCCTGGGTGAGCACACCCAGGAGATCCTGCGCGACGTGCTCAAGTACTCGGAGGAGGAGGTCGGCGAGATCTCCGGCTCCGGCGCCATCGGGGGCGTACAGAAGATCGCGGCCGAGTAAGGCCCTCAGGCGATTCCGGGCCGAGCGTCCGGGATCGCCGCCGACTGCCCGCTTAACGTCGTAGTCCAACTCAAGAAATCCCGCCTCGCTTCGGGGCCGGACGACGCCAGGGATCGCCCATGCGCATCGCCGTCATCGGTCAGCAGGACTTCGGCAAGGCCGTCCTGGAGGCATTTCTGAAGCGCGGGGATACCGTGGCGGGCGTGTTCTGCGCGCCGGAGAAGCCCGGTGCCAAGCCCGACGTGCTGAAGACCGCGGCGGAGGAGCACGGGCTGCCGGTCTTCCAATTCCCAAGCCTGAAGAGCCCGGAGGCCGAGGCGGCGATGCGCGGCCTCGAGGCCGATATCGGCATCATGGCGTACGTGCTGCAATTCGCGCCGCAGAGCTTCGTCACCATCCCGAAGCACGGCACCATCCAATACCACCCGAGCCTGCTGCCGCGTTATCGCGGTCCGTCCTCGATCAACTGGCCGATCGCCAAGGGCGACCTCCAGACCGGGCTGACGATCTTCCGCCCCACTGACGGCCTCGATGAGGGCCCGGTGATCCTGCAGAAGGTCTGCGAGATCGGCGGGGATGCGACCCTCGGAGACATCTACTTCAACAACCTGTTCCCGATGGGCGTGGACGCCATGCTGGAGGCGGCTGACCTCGTGGCGGCCGGCCAGCATATCGAGATCGACCAGGACGAGGACGCGGCGAGTTACGAAGGCTGGTTCCGTACCGCGGAGGCCGAGATCCGCTGGTCCGCCCATGCCGAGCAGATCTACAACCTGATCCGCGCCGCGAACCCGGCTCCGGGCGCCTGGACCACCCTGGCCGGCAAGAAGCTGCAGATCTTCGATGCGCGCCTGCACCCGGTCCGCCGCCTGGGCGACGTGAAGGGCAAGCCGGGAGAGGTCATCGCCGTGGACGACGACGGGTTCAGCGTCTGCGCGCAGGGCGGCCGGATCGAGGTCCGGAAGGTCAAGCCGGAGGACGGCAAGAAGGTCTCGGCCGCCGAGTTCGCCGCGTCCGGCGGCATCGCGGTCGGGCAGTTTCTCGGGCGCTAACTGCCGACCGAGCGCCGATATCAGTCGGTGGCATTGAGCCCGTAGCCGCGGAAGCGCTCGACGGTGTTGGCGATCTCGTGGTCGGACAGGACGTTCGGAGCCCCGACCTGAAGCGCCACGGCATATTGCCAGCACAGGGTCTCCAACTCGACGGCCAGCCACACGGCCTTCTCTAGGCTGCCGCCGGCGGCGATCATGCCGTGGTTTGCCAACAGGCAGACGTTTCGGCCTTCGAGGGCGGCGAGCGCCAGTTCCGACAGCTCCGCGGTGCCGTAGGGCGCGTAGGGTGCGCAGCGCACGTTGGGGCCGCCGAAGGCTGCGATCATGTAGTGGACCGCCGGGATCTGCCGCCCGCAGAGGGCGAAGGCGGTGCAGTGGATCGGGTGGGCGTGGACGATGGCGCCAACCTCGGGCCGCGCCGCCAGGATATCCCGGTGGAAGCGCCATTCCGAGGACGGCTTGAGCCCCGCCGGGTAGGTCCCGTCGAGGGCCATCGGCACGATGTCGTCCGGGCCCATGCGCGCCGTCGGCACCCCCGAGGGGGTGATCAGCAGGCCGTCGCGGAACCGCACCGAGACGTTGCCCGAGGTGCCCCGGTTCAGACCCTGCGCGTCGAGATCCCACGCCGCCGCGACGACGCCCTCGCGCGCGATCCGTTCGTCCTTGTCCATGCCCGGTCTCCGGTTGCAGCCGGCATCCGGTACGCATGAAGGCCCGGCGCCGTAAAGCGGCGCCGGGCCTCTGAGCGGATGGGTCCTGCCGTTACTGGGCCAGAACCGGTGCCAGGCTCGTCTGCGGGGCCTTGGTGTAGGCTGCGCGCATTGGCTTGAGGACGAACAGGGCCAGGAGCGCCGCCAGGATGTTGAGACCGGCCGCCACCAGGAACACCGTGTGCCAGCTTCCGGTCATGGTCGTGAGCACGCTGGTATAGGGCACGATCAGGGCCGCGGTGCCTTTGGCCGTGTAGAGCAGGCCGGCATTGGTCGCCGCGTATTTCGACCCGAACGTGTCGCCGCAGGTCGCAGGGAACAGCGAGTAGATCTCGCCCCAGGCGAAGAACACCAGGCCGGTGAGCAGCACGAAGGCGATCGGGTTCTCACCGAACTGGCTCAGCGCGTAGATGCCCAGACCTTCGATGGCGAAGGAGATGAACATCGTGTTCTCGCGGCCGATATGGTCCGAGACCCAGCCGAAGAACGGCCGCGTCACGCCGTTGAGCACGCGGTCGAGGGTCGCCGCGAAGGTAAGCGCCGGCAGCGTGATCCCCAGCAGCGAGACCGGGACGTCGGCGATCTTGAAGTCCTTGGCGATCGGGCCGAGCTGCGCGGTGGCCATCAGGCCGCCGGCGGCCATCATGACGAACATCGCGTACATCACCCAGAAGATCGGGGTGCGCACCATCTCGCCAGGCTTGAAGTCGCGCTTGGACTGGCTGACCCGGGCGACGTCCGGGACCTGGCCCTTGGCCGGCGACCGCAGGAACAGGGCGATCAGCATCACGATCACGCCCTGGCCGATGCCGAAGTAGAAGAACGCGGCCTCGTAGCCCTGCGACTTGATCATCGCCTGGATCGGCACGACGGTCAGTGCCGAACCGGCGCCGAAACCCATCGCGGTGATGCCGGCGGCGAGACCGCGGCGGTCCGGGAACCACTTGAGCGAATTGCCGACGCAGGTGCCGTAGACCGCTCCGGCGCCGGTGCCGCCGATCGCGGCCGCAACGTAGAGCATCGTCAGCGTTTCGGCGTAGGAATTCATCACCCAGGCGATGCCGCACAGCAGGCCGCCGAACAGGGTGACGATCCGCGGACCGTACTTGTCCACGAACCAGCCTTCGATCGGGACCAGCCAGGTCTCGGTGACGACGAACAGCGTGAACGCGATCTGGATCGCGGCGCGATCCCAGCCGTGACGCTCCTGCATCGGGTTCACGAAGAAGGTCCAGCCGTACTGCATGTTGGCGATCATGCACATGCAGACGACGCCGAATGCGAGCTGCAGCCATCGGCCCGCCCCAACCGGTTTGCGAATCTCGGACATACGCTTCCCTCCTCGCTGGATTTATTATTCTGTATCTAATCCCGGCGGTGTTTATGCCCGGACACGGCCGCCCTTGTCAGAACAAAGCGAACGGCATGCTTTGAAAAATTCTTGACCGACAGACAAACGAAAACTCTGCCGGTGTTATCACTGACCGTCGCACCCCGTCACCGAATACATGCTGGTGTACGGTATGCCAGAAGGATGGTGCTGGCGGCGGGAGATTCTGTCAATCGATCCTGCACAAAAATACACGAATATGCCGCTGGATTAATGCGCGCCGTCATTCGTATGGGCCAAATCCGGAACTACCGTTCCAGATAGTGCTCCTCGACGACGCACAGGCCGGACTGCGCTCAGGCCCAAGGGTCTGTGGGTCGGCTCGTAATTGACTAGGATCGGGAAAAGGTTTGCGTTAGTTCGTTTTACGAGCGCACGATAGAGAACACGTGCGAGACAATATGGGCGTGGGCCGGCTGGACGAGGCATGTCGAACTCAGAACCGTTGAGCGTTAAACCGATCGTCGCCAGCTCCAGTCTACGGACCTTGGCTTATGAAGCGCTCAAAACTGCTATAACCAACATGGATATCTACGGGCGGCCCGATGAGGTGCGGCTCGATGAGCGGAAACTGTCGCAGGATCTCGGGGTCAGCCGCACACCCGTGCGCGAGGCGCTCACCGTGCTGGAGCAGGAGGGGTTCGTCCGGTCCGAGGCGCGCCGCGGCGTGTTCGTCATCAAGAAGAACAAGGGCGAAATCGTCGGCATGATCCACGCTTGGACGGCGCTGGAGAGCATGGCGGCCCGGCTCGCCTGCACCCGGGCCACCGACGCGCAGCTACGTGCCCTGCGTGAATCATTCCCGGAATTCTACGAAGGACAGCCGTCCGAGCACATCGACGAATATTCGGATGCCAACATCCGCTTCCACCAGCGGATCATCGCGCTCGGACATTGCGAGCCGATTGCGGAGCTCACCAGCAATCTGCTGATGCATGTGCGGGGGATTCGCAGCACCGCGTTGCGGCAGGGCGACCGCGCGCAGCATTCGATCCGCGAGCACGTGGCGATCATCGCCGCGCTGGAGGCCCGGAACGCCGACATGGCCGAGCGGCTCGTGCGCGAGCACGGTCTTGGGCTGGCGCAACACGTCGACACCTACGGCGATTATCTGGACTGACCGTCCGTCCCAAGCGGGGATTGGCGCGACAACGCTTAGCGGTCCGTTCAACGCCACGGCACGCTACAAGCGACCTCAATCCTCAGCCGTGCCTGTGATTGCAGCCGCGCTTGCGTTGCAACACGTCGCTCGCGGATCGCACGAGGCTGTCGCTTAGAAAGTGGCGATCCCCTTCGGAAATGCTTCGGCCGGTCGGTTTCACCGCCTCGGCGAGGGCATGCGCTCGCGACATATTGGGCATTCGGTATTTGGCATACCAGTTTGCGTTGCGGCATGGCATTTCTTGCATCGCACCATTCAGCGTCCAGCCGAGCCGTACCGGAGCCTTCCGATGATCGCCAACTTCGTCGTCGTATTCACCGCCTTCGCCGCCTGCCAGGCCCTCCTGGCCGTCAAGCTCGCCGACGTACTGAGCCCGGCGTCCGATGCCGGCAAGCCCGTCGCGCAGCAGACCCGACAGGACGGCGCCGTCAGCCTCGCGTAAACACTGTTTTTCGGCGCCTATACGCCGGCAGATTGCGTAGGGTTAACACTTTGCTCAAAGGTTTCCGTTAACGTCAACATATCGTTGACCATGCGGACCGGGGAGCAACCGCGTTGGCCCTCGGCATACAAGCGCAGACCGCAAACAGCCCGTTCGTGCTGTTGATTTCGGATCGCCCGACCGAGCGGGCGGCCCTGGAGCGCGCCATCGCGCTGGTCATGGATTGCCGGGCGGTTGCCGCCGGCTCGGCGATCCCGGCGGGGCGCCCGCACCTCATCATCCTGGATTTGCATCCGGCGCAGGCCGCGGCTTTCGAGCCGGCCCTGACCCATCGCGGCCGTCCGATCCCGCGCCTGGTCCTGGTCCGCGGCGAGCCGCTCAGCCCGGCGCCGCATCTTCGGCAGTTGCCCGCCGCCGCACCGCGCCAGCTCGTGCTGGCCAACGTCTTCGCCATGATCGAGGCGGTGACGCGCTCGGTGGAAACCCGCATGCAGCGCCTCGTCGGCCGCGTCACGGATGCCACCGGGATCGTGGCCGAGCTGTTCGACAGTGCGGCGCTCGGGGCGGGCCTGCAGCGCGCCGATGTCGAGCGCGGCATCGAACTGGTTCTGGCTGCCGTCTCGGAGGCCGGGATCACGGCCTGGCTCGCCGAAGTCTGGCGCCATGATGTCGGCGTCTACCAGCACACCCTCGGGGTCGCGGGACACGCTGCCAGTTTCGGGGCGCAGATCGGCTTGAGCCGGATCGATCTCGCCCGCCTCGTGCGATCCGCCCTGCTCCACGACATCGGCAAATCGCGGATCCCGACGGAGATCCTGAACAAACCGGGCCATCTGGATCCGGAAGAGCTGCGGCTGATGCAGCGGCATCCCGTGATCGGCGCTGACCTGCTGCGAGCACAGGGCGGCTTCGAGGCCGAGGTGATCGATGTCGTCCTGCATCATCACGAACGGCTGGACGGCAACGGCTACCCGGACCGGCTCTCCGGCCGGACGATCTCCGATCTCGTGCGGATCGTGGCGATCTGCGACGTGTTCTCGGCGCTGACCGAACGGCGCGCCTATCGCCAACCCGCCAGCCCCGCCGAGGCGCTGGCGATCATGGTCGACGGGATTGGCCATCTGGATCCCGATCTTCTGCGCGTGTTCGCACCGGTCATGCTCGGGGGTGACGCGCTCGCGGCATAAGACCCGTGGCCGTCGTGCCACGGTCGGGCTGTTGCGCCTGCGGGCGTCTCCCAGCGCCGCGCTTTCGCCGCAACCGGTCCCGAGGGAGACGCATCCCTCCCGGAACTGCGATCGACCGTGTCCAAAGCTCTCCTTCCTCTCGCCGCGGCCCTGGCGCTGGCACTTGCCGGCTGCGGCGGCCTGTCCTTCACGCCCGAGCCCAATGTCGAGAACGCGACCCATACCGCGATCCTCGACGAGGTCGCGGCGGCGGCCGCGATCTCGGCCTATCGGGTCCAGCACGGATTGAGCCCGGTCGTCGTCGACGGCGGCCTGGTGAAGGCGGCCGCGTTCCAGGCCGGCAACAACGCGCGCAACGGCCAGCTCAGCCACGATGTCGGCGGCAGCTTCACATCGCGGATGGCCTCGGCCGGCCTGGCGAAGTCCTACGCGGCGGAGAATCTCAGCGCCGGCTCGGAGACCTTCGAACAGGTGCTGGCGCGCTGGAAGGCCAGCTCCGAGCACAACAAGAACATGCTGCTCCCGCAGATCCGCAGGATCGGCATCGCCCGGGTCGATGCGCCCAACACCCGCTACAAGCGGTTCTGGGCACTGGTGATGGCAGGAAGCTGAACGATCAGCGCATCGTCATTGTCGGTAAGCCGGCGGCCACCTTAGGATCGATGCGTCAGGCTTCGGCCGGAGCCAGATCGACGATCCGTACTTGCGCCCGCTCGGCACCGCGCCAGCGGTCGCAGGACAGGGTACCGGCGACGTGCATCTCCTGGCCGATGCCCCTCAGCAGGGCTTGGCCCAGCGGCCGCTCGGCGGCCCGGAAGCAGATCGCACCCACGGCCTGTCCGTCGCGACTGCGCAGGCGCGCCCGGACGTGCCCGGTGCCGACCACGGCGGCGTCGACCAGGCGGTGACGGCCGAGCGCGAAGACCGGCTCCGGGGCGCCCTGACCGAACGGTCCGGCGCGCTGGAGCAGCCGGACGGTCTCGGCGGTGGCGCCGCCGGCACTCAATCCGCCGTCGATCAGCAATGCGTCGGCGGCCCGCGAGACGGCGACGCTGGCGCCGAGCAACGCGGCCAGATGTGTCTCGAAGCGGGGGATGTCGTCGGCCCGAAGAGTGACGCCCGCCGCCATGGCGTGACCGCCCCCCTTGCTCGCGAGCCCGGCCTCGACGCAGGCCCGGACGGCCAGGCCGAGATCGGCCCCGGGGATCGAGCGCCCGGAACCGGTGGCGCTGCCGTCGGGCCTGATCGCGAACGCGAAGGCCGGCCGGTTGAAGCGCTCCTTCAGCCGCGCCGCGATCAACCCGACGATGCCCGGATGCCACGCGGCGTCCCCGGTCACCAGGACGGCGCGTGCGGGATCGTGGGTCAGGGCGCGGTCCATCTCGGCTTCAGCCTCCGCCACGGCATGGGCCTCGATGGCCTGACGCTCGCGGTTGAGCCGGTCGAGGTCCGCGGCGATGCGGGCGGCCTCGGCGGGATCCGCGGTGGTGAGCAGGCGCGCGCCCAGCGCCGAATCCCCGATGCGACCGCCAGCGTTGATCCGCGGACCGAGCACGAAGCCGAGATGCCACGCTTCCGGGGGCTCACTGAGCGAGGCGGCGTCGAGCAGAGCCGCCAGACCGGTCCGGCCCCGGTGGCGCATCACCGTCAATCCCTGGGTGACGAAGGCGCGGTTCAGGCCGACCAACGGGACGACGTCGGCGACGGTCGCCAGCGCCACGAGGTCGAGGGCGTCTGTGAGCGCCGGCTCGGGGCGATGCGGCCCGAAGAAGCCGTCCCGGCGCAGGGCGCGGTTTAGGGCGGCGAGCGTCAGGAACACCACGCCGGCGGCGCAGAGATGGCCGAGCCCGGAGAGGTCGTCGAGGCGGTTCGGGTTCACGATGGCCCGGGCCGGCGGCAACACCTCGGCGGCGGCGTGGTGATCCAGGACGATGACGTCGAGACCGGACTTTTCGGCCTCCTTAAGAGGCCCGTGGCCGCTGGTGCCGCAATCGACGCAGACCAGCAGGGTCGCCCCCTCGGCTGCGAGCGCGGTGATCGCCGCGACGTTGGGTCCGTAGCCCTCTGTGATCCGGTCGGGAATGTGGATCGGGGCCCGAAGGCCGAGCTGGCGCAGGTAGCCGGCGAGCATCGCTGCGCTGGCCGCGCCGTCGACATCGTAATCGCCGAACACGGCGACGATCTCACCGCACCGGATCGCGCGGACCAGTCGGCGCACGGCCACATCCATGTCGAGAAGCGTGTCCGGATCCGGCATCAGGTCGCGCAGGCGCGGCGCCAGATGCCGAACGGCCTCGTCCGGGGCCACCTGCCGACCGGCCAGAACACGGGCCAGCAACTCGGGCAGGCCGTGTGCCTGGACCATCTTGGCGATGTGGTTCTGCACTGCCGAGCCGGCACAGCGCTCCTGCCAGCGCCGCCCTGTCACAGATGCGGATACCCCCAGGAACGGCGGCGGTTCGGAGATCAGCGAGGCGGGGGCGGCGGACACGGATGGCACCCTACACCGTGTCGGCCCCGGACGCGCGGGTGCATCAGCAACAGCGGCCGCGATCGAACGGCGAGCCGGTACGACAAAGGGGCGCGCATCACTGCCCGCCCCTCGCCGAAACCACCCTGTAGAGGGCCTCAGAACGCCTTGAGGATGTTGTCGACCACCTTCTTGGCGTCGCCGAACAGCATCATGGTGTTGTCGCGGAAGAACACCTCGTTCTCGACGCCAGCATAGCCGGAGCCCATGCCGCGCTTGATGAACAGCACCGTCTTGGCCCGCTCCACGTCGAGGATGGGCATGCCGTAGATCGGCGAGGCTTTGTCGGTCTTCGCGGCCGGGTTGGTGACGTCGTTGGCGCCGATCACGAAGGCCACATCGGCCTGCGGGAACTCGCCGTTGATATCTTCCAGCTCGAACACCTCGTCGTAGGGCACGTTCGCCTCGGCGAGCAGCACGTTCATGTGGCCCGGCATACGGCCCGCCACCGGGTGGATGGCGTATTTCACATCGACGCCCTCCTTCTTCAGGAGGTCGGCCATCTCGCGCAAGCTGTGCTGCGCTTGCGCGACCGCCATCCCGTATCCCGGGACGATGATGACGCGCTCGGCGTTCTTCATGATGTAGGCGGCGTCGTCGGCCGAGCCCTGCTTGACCGGGCGGGTCTCGACCTGGCCCGGACCGGCTGCGGCGGTATCGCCGCCGAACCCGCCCAGGATGACCGAGATGAACGACCGGTTCATCGCGTGGCACATGATGTACGACAGGATCGCGCCCGAGGAGCCGACCAGGGCGCCGGTGATGATCAGCGCGAGGTTGCCGAGGGTGAAGCCGATGCCGGCCGCGGCCCAACCCGAGTAGGAATTGAGCATCGACACGACGACCGGCATGTCCGCGCCGCCGATCGGGATGATCAGCAGGCCGCCCAACGCGAAGGACAGCAGCACGATCAGCCAGAACACCGCCTTGCTCTCGTTGCCGATGAACAGGGCGATCAGCACCACCAGCGCCACCGCGATGCCGATGTTGATCAGGTGCCGCTGGGGCAGCATGATCGGCTTGCCTGACATCCGCCCGTCGAGCTTGGCGAAAGCGATGACCGAGCCGGTGAAGGTGATCGCTCCGATCGCGGCGCCGAGCGCCATCTCAAACAGCGACTGCTTGTGGATGTGGCCGTTCTCGAGGATGCCGACCGCCTGCGGCGCGTAGAGCGTCGCCGCAGCGCCCGCGACGGCGGCAAGGCCGACCAGCGAGTGGAACGCCGCCACGAGCTGCGGCATCGCCGTCATCGGGACGCGCTTGGCGATGACCGCGCCCGCGCCGCCGCCGATGCCAATGCCGAGGATCACGAGGATCCAGGCGCCGAAGCCCGCGGGCGGATGGCCGATCAGCGTGGTGAGCACGGCAAGCGCCATGCCGATCATGCCGTAGAGGTTACCCTGCCGGGACGTGGTCGGGTGCGAGAGCCCCCGCAACGCCATGATGAACAGGACGCCGGAGACGATGTAGAGAAGGGCGGAGACGTTCTGGGACATCGTCTCAGGCCTTCTTCTTGTACATGCCGAGCATGCGCTGGGTCACGAGGAAGCCACCGAAGATATTCACGCTGGCCAGCACGATGCCGATGAATCCGAAGGCACGGGCCCAGCCGGTGCCTTTCTCCAGGAGCGGCACGCCCGCCGCCAACAGCGCACCGACGATGATCACCGACGAGATCGCGTTGGTGACCGACATCAGCGGGGTGTGCAGCGCCGGGGTCACCGACCAGACGACGTAGTAGCCGACGAGAATCGCCAGCACGAAGATGGCGAACTGGAAGACGAAGGGGTCCACGGCGCCGCCGGTGGCGGCGCTGATCCCGTGGCCCATCCCGGCCGCGATGGCCTGGGCTTGGTCAGCGGCGTTGCGGGCGACATCGGCGGCTGCACGCGCCGCGTCGGCCAGGACGCGGGTCTGATCAGCGGCCTGATCGGGAGGGACAACAAGGTTTGCCATACTGCTTCTCCTCGCGATCGGTCTTCAGCGGGCGTCGGATGGGGCCGGGGCGGGCTCGGCCTTACCCGTTTCCGACTTGGCCAGACCCACGGCCGCAGCCTCCGAGGCCGGTCCGTCGGTCTTGGCCTGGAACGAGGCGTGGACCACGGAACCGTCACGCGTCAGGTTGGTGGCCTTCACCAACTCGTCGTCCCAGTTGATCGCCAGAGCCTTCGACTCCTTGTCGATCAAGGTCTCGACGAAGGCGTAGAGGTTGCGTGCGTAGAGACTCGACGCCGTGGCGGCGAGGCGCCCCGGCACGTTGGTGTGGCCGACGATCTTCACGCCGCGATCGGTCACCACGACCTCGCCCGGTTTGGCGCCCGCTACGTTGCCGCCGCGTTCGACCGCCAGATCGATGAGGACCGAGCCCGGCTTCATCGAGGCGACCATGTCCTCGGAGACCAGCTTCGGGGCCGGACGGCCCGGGATCAGCGCGGTGGTGATGACGATATCCTGCTTGGCGATGTGGCCTTTCACCAGCTCGGCCTGCTTGGCCTGGTAGCCCGCCGACATCTCCTTGGCGTAGCCGCCTGCGGTCTCGGCCTGCTTGAACTCGTCGTCCTCGACCGCGACGAACTTGGCTCCGAGCGACTCGACCTGTTCCTTGGTGGCGGGGCGCACGTCGGTGGCGGTCACCACCGCGCCCAGACGCCGGGCCGTGGCGATCGCCTGGAGGCCGGCGACGCCGACGCCCATGATGAACACGCGGGCCGCAGGCACGGTGCCGGCCGCGGTCATCATCATCGGCATAGCGCGGCCGTATTCGGCGGCGCCGTCGACGACTGCGCGATAACCGGCAAGGTTCGCCTGCGAGGACAGTACGTCCATCACCTGCGCGCGGGTGATGCGGGGCATCAGCTCCATGGCGAATCCCGAGACGCCGGCATCGGCCATCGCCTTCAGCGCGGCCTCGTTGCCGTAGGGATCCATGATCGCGACCACGGTGGCGCCGCGCTTGAGCATCGACAGCTCGTCTTCGGCCGGCCGCCGAACCTTCAGGACGAGGTCGGCATCCCGTGCCGCGTCTGCGGCACTGCCAGCGATCTCGGCCCCGGCCGCCTCGTACTCGGAATCCAGGACTCCGGCCTTCTGCCCGGCCCCCGCCTGCACGGTGATGTCGACACCGAGCGCCTTGAACTTTTTGACGGTCTCCGGGACCGCGGCCACCCGCGGCTCCGCAGAGTCCGTCTCAGACAGCACAGCGATGCGCATGCGAGGCTTCCCCTGGATAAGCTTGGCCTCCCGAATGCGCGAACCGGCACGGCTTTTCGAGACGCGAAAGAAGATTGCGCTGATGGAATAAGTGGGAATGTAACCCGCGGCCTGCCGACGAGACGGCCGCGCTTCAACGCGTCATCAGACAGCTCGTCCGATGGGGCGAGCCGTTATCTTTTGCGAACTCAGGCGAAGGCCAGGTAGAGGAACAGGAGAATCGCCACCACGAGGGGGCCGCGCCAGCCGATCGCGGGGGCAAGCGCCCCAACGGCGCCGGCCACGCCCGACACGATCACGCTGAGAATCGCCAGCAGCCAAGCTTCGCGGATACCGCCCACTGCAAGGGCCAGCACCCAGCAGATCACCACCCCGGTACCGATCTCGACGAAGCGAACGAAGCCGCGATAGGTCTGCTCGTGGGTGCTTGCGTCCATCGCCGGGCTGTAGGTGTGCCCGCCCACCGTCTCACTCTCGGCCATCGTGCGCTCGTTTCCCTTGGATGCGACTTCTTGTGGTCGCATTGGGATGTAGCTCAAGCGTTTTCCTGCCGCAATCGGACGCACGCAAGTTGATTGGCCCCTCGGTGGACTCCCGTGGAGCCAACTAGGCCGGCATCGGCAATCCGGCCTGGGTCAGGATCTGAGCCTGCCGCTGCGCCAGCTCCTCCAGCGAGAAATGCTCGATCTCGGCCTCGAACAGCTGGTGATAGTTCAGCTCCGAGCGAAGATGGAGGAACACCGCGCCGAGGCCCACGGCGGCGCGGTCCATGAACACGAATTCCTGCGGCACCGTCACCGGACCCCGCTCCTTCAGCGCCTGGTGGACCTGGAACGCCTGGCGCCGGCCGTATTCACCCGGCTTGACCCCATCGGCCACGGTGCGGGTGCGATCCTCCAGGAGCGGGCCGTAGATGAACCGCGCCCAGATGTTCAGGATCTCGATCTTTTCCTTGTCGAGGTTCTTGAAGCCCCAAACCTCGTAGGCGTGGACGATTCGGGCGGCGTCATCCTCCAACAGGCCCCGATACAGATCGACGACGCCGCCGACGAAGCGGGGATGGAAGATCCGCACGCAGCCGTAATCCAGCAGGTTGATGCCGGCCGCCTCACCGCCCTCGGAGAAGACGGTGTAGTTGCCGAGATGCGGGTCGCCGTGGATGACGGCCGCGCGGCTGAACGGATGCCACCACGCCTTGAACATCGACTGCGCGATGCGGTTGCGGACCTCGACGGGCTCCTCGGCAAAGCTCAGGATCTTGTCGCCGTCGAGCCAGCTGAGGGTGAGCAGGCGCTTGGTCGACAGGTCCGGATAGACCCGCGGTACGCGCACCGCGTCGATATCCTTGAGGACCTCGCCGTAGAGGCTGGCGTGCTTCGCCTCGTGCTCGTAATCGAGTTCCTCGCGGACCCGGGCGCCGATTTCCTTGGCGATCTCGCGGGTATCGAGCCAGCTGTTCATGCGCCGGTGGAGCGCGAAGGCGATCTCGAGTTGCTTGAGATCGGCCTCCACGGCCGATTGCATGTCGGGATACTGGAGCTTGCAGGCCAGCAGCTCGCCGTCCGTCGTCGTCGCCCGGTGTACCTGACCCAGCGAGGCGGCGGCTGCGGGCTTCAGGTCGAAGCTGCCGAAACGACCCTGCCAGGCGATGCCCAGCTCGGATTGCATCCGGCGCTTCACGAACGCAGCGCCCATGGGCGGCGCGTCGGCCTGTAGCTTTTGGAGCTCCGCCGCGTATTCGGGTGGCAGCAGGTCGGGAATGGTGGCCAGAAGCTGCGCCACCTTCATGATCGGGCCCTTCAGCCCGCCGAGAGCCTGCGCCAGGGCCGCTGCGCTGGTCGTCCCCTCCTTGCCGAACAGCCGGGACATCGCCATCCGGGCGGCGACGCCACCGACATTGGCGCCGACGCTGGCGTAGCGCCCGGCGCGGGCGGAAAAGCGATTGGCTTCGCGGTCGGTCTCGGCCATTGTCCAGGATCTTCCTCGGTGCAGGTCCGGACATAAGCCTTCGGGGCCGGCGCGCCAGAGCGCCGGGTCGCTGCGCCGCGGCGTCTCAAGTGGCCGGCCAGTTATCCCGGATCCAACGGGTCAGGCCGGATTCGTCGATTTCGCCCGCCGCGAGGCCGAGGATAATGGCGGTCGCTTCCGCTTGGTCCGGAGCAAACCGCACATTGTTCAGCAGTAAGAAGCCGAGCATCGCCAAGAACCCGGCGCGCTTGTTACCATCGACGAACGGATGATTGCGGACGATGCCGAAAGTATAGGCTGCAGCAAGTTCTGGAAGCTTCGTACCTTCGTAGCGCCACCGGTTGATCGGTCGGCCCAATGCAGATTCGAGTGCGCCTGGATCCCGAATCCCGGACGCCCCGCCGAAGATGCGGAGCTGTTTCGCGTGTGCGTTGATGACGTCAGCGGTCGTCAACCATTCCGGTTCGTCATCGGTCCGATTCTCGATCATTTCGCCAACTCGGCGAGAGTGTTCCGGTAGCGATCCATGATGTCATCCATGATCGCTGCCACCTTCTCGGCGTGGCTTCCGTTTGGCTCAGCGGGCATCTCCCAGATCGTGCCGGACTTGACGAATTTCGCTTTCCGGACGCGGCCACGGCGCTTTTCGCCACGCGCGTCCCGGGCGATGCGGAATCCTCGTGCCGTTAGTAGATCGCCGATCAATGCGCCGGTCGATTGGATCGCGTGATTACGTGTCGCCGGATCAAAACTTTCGATGATCGGCTCGATGTCCCAAACCACCGCCTGCACGGCCGGGATCTCCAGGCGGCTCAGCAGTTCGTATTGCGGGATTTTTTCGGGACCGGTCAGGATCCTCCTGATGGCGGCGGCTTCGGGACGGTCGAAGAAGGCGGCATGACTTGCGTTCATGAGAATCTCCTAGAGACTCATGTAACGGCTTAGCGGCGTCAGTCAACGTTGCGCAGCGCGACGTTGACTGACGCCGCTAGGCAATCAGTCCATCCCTTCCAGCTCGACGATCATCCCTTCGATCATCCCGAGCCCGATCTGCCAGAAACCCGGGTCCCGGGCGTCCAGGCCGAATGGTGCGAGCAACTCGCCATAGGGCTTCGAGCCGCCGGCTGCGAGCAACGCGAAGTAGCGGTCCACGAAGCCGGATTCGGCCTTCGCGTAGACTCCGTAGAGCGAGTTCACGAGGCAGTCGCCGAACGCGTAGGCGTAGACGTAGAACGGCGAGTGGATGAAGTGGGGGATATAGGCCCAGAACGGCTCGTAGCCGGCATCGAGGGTGATGGCCGGCCCCAGCGATTCCGCCTGGACCGAGAGCCAGAGGGCGTTGATCTGGTCGCTGGTCAATTCCCCCTTGGCGCGGGCGAGGTGGACCTTCCGCTCAAACGAGTAGAACGCGATCTGGCGCACCACCGTGTTGATCATGTCCTCGACCTTCGCGGCAAGCATGGCCCGGCGCTGCGTCGTGTCAGTGGTCTCGGCCAGCAGCTTGCGGAAGGTCAGCATCTCGCCGAACACGCTGGCCGTCTCGGCGAGGGTCAAGGGCGTTGGTGCCATCAGGGCGCCGTTCGGACCGGCCAGCACCTGATGGACGCCGTGACCGAGTTCGTGGGCGAGCGTCATCACGTCCCGCGGTTTTCCCTGATAGTTCACGAGGACGTAGGGGTGCACAGAGGGCACGGTCGGGTGCGCGAAGGCGCCCGGCGCCTTGCCGGGCCGCGTCGGCGCGTCGATCCAGCGCTCGTCGAAGAACCGCTTCGCGATCCCGGCCATCTTCGGCGAGAACGCGTCGTAGGCCGACAGCACGGTGTCGCGCGCCTCCGTCCAGGGAATCGTACGCTGCTCGACCTTCGGGAGCGGCGCGTTGCGGTCCCAGTAGGGCAGCGCATCCTGGCCGAACCACTTGGCCTTGAGCCGATAGTAGCGGTGCGAGAGGCGCGGATAGGCCGCCTGCACGGCGTCGACCAGGGCGGCGACCACCTCGGGCTCCACCCGGTTGGCGAGGTGGCGCGCATCGGCGACGTCCTTGAACCCGCGCCAGCGGTCGGAGATCTCCTTATCCTTCGCGAGGGTGTTGGTGATCAGCGTGAAGACACGGAGATTGCCACGCAGAACCTCGCTGATCGCGCCCGCGGCCTCGCGGCGCACGGCGCCGTCCGGATCCTGCAGCCTGTTGAGCGTCGGTTCGAGCGGCATCTGCTCGCCCTGGACGGTGAAGCGCAGGGCCGCGATCGTCTCGTTGAAGAGCCGGTCCCAGGCGGCGTTGGCCGTGACCGACTTCTCGAGGAACAGCTTCTCGGTGCGGTCGTCGAGCTGGTGCGGCTTCTCGCGCCGCAGATCCTCGATCCAGGGCGCGTAATGCGCCAGCGGTCCCTGGGACATCGCGGCATCCATCACCGCATCGTCGACCCGGTTCAGTTCAAGGGCGAAGAACAGCAGGTCGGCCGAGGCATCGGTCAGGCGCTCGCGGGTGTCTCCGTAGAACTTGGCCCGCGCCTCGTCGGTCGTGTCCCCGGAATAGATCAGGCCGGCGAACGACATCAGCTTGCCGAGCAGATCCTCGATACCCTCGTACGCCTGAACCGCCTCGACGAGGCGGTCGGACGCATTCGGCGCAGCGGCCAGCTCGACGATCCGGCCGGCATAGCGCTCTGAAAATCCGCGGCACATCTCCTCGGCTCGGACCATGTCGGCTGCGAATTCCGGGGCATCGAGACCGGAATAGAGGTCCGACAGGTCCCATTCCGGGAGATGGCCGAGGTCGACGGCCTTGGCGGCGGCGCGTGCGGCGCTCACGCCCTCCGGCAGACGGACGTTCACCGGCGAAGCGGTGGTGCTCGGCATCATATCTCGCGATCCTCTTGGGGGCT
The DNA here is from genome assembly GCF_008039945.1 of Methylobacterium sp. WL64. NCBI lineage: Bacteria > Pseudomonadati > Pseudomonadota > Alphaproteobacteria > Hyphomicrobiales > Methylobacteriaceae > Methylobacterium > Methylobacterium sp. WL64. The sequence goes on along the minus strand of NZ_VRVA01000010.1, from coordinate 40,689 downwards.
CAGCCTCGTACCGTGATATCGAGCGCGCGGCCACGCGTTCAACGGCACGGGTCGCCCCGACGCGATGACGACCGAATGCAAACGTCGTTAAGCGCCACTTTACGTCTCTCCGGCACTCTACGGTTCGAAACGAAACAGTCGCCGACTCGGGCGGTGCGGTGCGGGCCTGTCCCGAGCCGTGTCCAGGCCTGACTCGCCGATCAGGGAGCCGCCATGTCCACCACCGTTCTCATCGTGGACGACGATCCGGTTCAGCGGCGCCTCGCCGAGGCGGCGGTGCGCCGGTTCGGTTTCAACGCGCGCGTGGTCGAGACCGGTGCCGACGCGCTGACCGTGCTGAAGACCGAAGGTGCGGACGTGGTCCTCCTCGACCTGGTGATGCCGGGTCTCGACGGGCTCGGCGTGCTCGCCGAGATGCGCAGCAGCGGGCTCGACACGCCCGTCATCGTGCAGACCTCGAACGGCTCGATCGACGCCGTGGTCAACGCCATGCGGGCGGGCGCCGTCGACTTCGTGGTCAAGCCGGCCGGGGCCGAGCGCCTCCAAGTCTCGATCAAGAACGCCCTGCGGGTGGACGTGCTGGAGGAGGAGGTGCGCCGCATGCGCCGCCGCGCCTCCGGGGCGCTGACCTTCAAGGACCTGACATCCAAGAGCCCCGACATGGAGCGGGTCATCCGCCTCGCCGAGCGCGCGGCCAAATCGAACATCCCGGTTCTGATCGAAGGCGAGTCCGGCGTCGGCAAGGAGGTGCTGGCGCGGGCGATCCAGGGGTCGGGCGACCGGCGCGGCAAGGCGTTCGTCACCGTCAATTGCGGTGCCATCCCGGAAAACCTCGTCGAGTCGACCTTGTTCGGGCACGAGAAAGGCGCCTTCACGGGCGCCACCGAAAAGCATGCCGGCAAGTTCGTCGAGGCGTCGGGGGGGACCCTGTTCCTCGACGAGATCGGCGAATTGCCCCTCGACGCACAGGTCAAGCTGCTGCGCGCGCTTCAGGAAGGCGAGGTCGACCCGGTGGGCGGCAAGCGCTCCGTGCGCGTCGACATCCGCCTCGTCTCCGCCACGAACCGCTCGCTGCTCGACCTCGTGAAGCAGGGCAAGTTCCGCGAAGACCTCTATTACCGCCTCAACGTCTTCCCCATGACGCTGCCGCCCCTGCGCGCCCGACGTGAGGACATCCCGGATCTGGTGCGCTCGTTCTGCGCCCGGTTCTCAGCCGAGGAGGGCAAGCGGGTCCGTGCGGTCACCCCGGAGGCGATGGCGCTGCTCACCCGCTATCCTTGGCCCGGCAACGTCCGCCAGTTGGAGAACGCCCTGTTCCGCGCCGTGGTGCTTGCCGATTGCGACGAACTGACCGTGGCCGAGTTCCCGCAGATCGCCGCGCAGGTCGAAGGTTTCGACGTCCGCATCCCGGCAGCGCCCACCCAGCCGCAGATGCCGGCCTACGCCCCCGAGCCGGTGCGCGAGATCGTCCGGGTCGAGGTCCGCGACCCGCATGCCATGTCGCTGGTCACCGAAGAGACCGGCGAGATGAAGACCATGGATGTGCTGGAGGCCGAGATCATCCGCTTCGCGCTGCAATTCTATCGGCAGCGCATGTCCGAAGTGTCCCGCCGCCTCGGAATTGGCCGATCCACCCTCTACCGCAAGCTGAAGGACCTCGGTCTGGAAGGCGACGAGAAGACCGAGGACGCCGCCTGACCCGCGCTGGGTGCGCTAGCGCACTGCGCGGTTCCTGGAGCGACGGCCGGACGAACGACTTCCCGGCTCGGTCGAACCCATGAGCGTGACCAAGCGACACCATGTCGTTTGCTATTCCAACCAGATGTCACGACGCAGAAACTGAAGACTAGACGACGAAGACTGCAGTTGCTCAACGCCACGCTTGAGCGGATAATCACAATCTGAGCGTGCGGCCCTGCCGCCGCGTCCCGGGAGATCACGATGCGCGTCCCGCGCTCCAGCCTCGTCGCGCTGGCCGCCCTACTGACCGGATCGCTGGCATCGGCTGGCGCGCTCGGCGCCGAGACGGTTGCGCTGGACCCGCAGGTCCTCGGCACGCCTGCGCACCCGGTCGAGCCCGCGCAAGCGGCACCGACCGGCTCCGATCCAGTGTCGACCGCCCTGCCCGATTACAAGCCCGAGGCGCCGAAGCCCGAACCGGCTCCGGCGCCGGTGGTGACGGCGCCCGTTGCGCCGGCCGATCCGCTCGGCGCCGCGATCTACGCAAGGTTCGCCGACACCGCACCGCTGCTGCTTCGCCTCACCGGCAAGGACCGTGAGGGGATCCGCGCGTTCTACGAGGCGCGGGCCGACAAGCCGCTCTGGATCGCCGACGGGGGCTGGACCGAGGCGGCCAAATTGGTTTCGGCGCGCCTTGCCGCTGCCGCTGAGGACGGGCTCGACGCCAGGGCCTACACGGTCCCCACCCTTGCCGGAACGCCCGACGCGAAGGCGGTGGCCGATGCCGATCTCCGGCTTTCGGCGGCGGCTCTGCTGTACGCCAAGGACGCCCGGGGCGGCCGCATCAACCTCGCCTCGATCTCTCGTCTCATCACCCCGCAGCTCGATCTGCCCGATGCCAGCGCGGTGCTGACCAAGCTGTCCGAGGCGGGCTCCAAGGCTGGCGAGGCCCTTGAGGCGTACAATCCCTCCACGGCCGGCTATCAGGCTCTCAAGACACGACTCGCCACGCTGCGCGGGCCAGCCCCCACGGCTGTGAAGCCGTTGCGCCTGGCCCCGGGGCCGGCCCTTAAAACCGGCATGCGGGATCCGCGCGTGCCGCTTCTGCGTACCTATTTCGCTCTCGAGACGCGCCCGCCCGGGACGCTCGACCGGGCGCCGGGCGAGCCGGAGGAGTATGATGCGGCGGTGGCCGATGCGGTGGCGAAGTTCCAGCGCGGCCGCGGCCTGCCGGGGAACGGCGTGCTGAACGTGCAGACCGTCCTGGCGCTCGCCGATGCCGGCCGGCCTGCTCGCGCGAGCGGCGGCGAGGCCGAGGTGATCGTCAACATGGAGCGTTGGCGCTGGCTGCCGGGCGACCTCGGCCCCGACTACATCCTGGTCAACATCCCGGAATACCGCCTGCGTGCCTATCGGGGCGGCAGCCTGCGCGACGAGGCCCGCGTGATCGTGGGCAAGCCGGAATCGCGCACGCCGCTCTTTTCCGGGTTGATGGAATACGCGGTGGTGAACCCGTCGTGGTACGTGCCGCCCTCGATCCTGAAGACCATGGCGCCGAAGCTCGCAGGTTACGGCGGCAAGACCTGGGGCGGATACGAGGTGGTGCGCCACGGCGGCCACATCTCGCTGCGTCAGCCCCCGGGCGAGCGCAACGCGCTCGGCTTCATCAAGTTCATGTTCCCGAACCAGCACGCGGTCTACCTGCACGACACGCCGAACCGGTCGCTGTTCTCCGCGGCGAAGCGTGATTTCAGCCATGGCTGCGTCCGCGTCGACGACCCCTTCCGCTTGGCCGACGCCGTGCTGCCGGACTGGTCCGAGGCGCGGCTCAAGAAGCTGATCGGCAAGGGCGAGCGCACGATCCGGCTGCCCGCGAAGCTGCCGGTGCATCTGGCCTACTTCACCGCCTACGTGGACGACGGCGGCACGTTCCGCACCCTCCCCGATCTCTACGGGTACGACGCGCCGATGCGCGCCGCGCTCGGCCTGCCCGGTGGCGGCGGACCTGCGATCGCCAAGCTCCCGGAGGAGAAGGCGCGCAGGAAGCCCGAGGCCGCGCCGGTGGCCCAGGCCCATCCGGCCCCGCGCCGTGAGGCCGCGCGCGCCCGCCGCTACTCCGACGTTCAGCCCAGCGACCGTTACGACGACTATGATTCGCCGCGTCGGAGCGTGCGCCGGGCCGCCCGCGCGGACGGTGCGCCGGAATACGGGGAGCCCGGGCTGTGGACGCCCGCCCCCGCGCCTGTGTCGCGGGGCTGGTGGTAGGCGCGCCACCGAACCGCGCCTTCAACTCACAGGTGCGCGGCCGCACAGCCGGGCACGATTTCGCCACGGTCCAGCCTTAGCCGTTCCCATCGCAGACTCGGCGAAGGGAAGCGATGTCGGCCGTCACCGGCCAGCCGCCGCGACCAGACATCCGCCGAGCACCCTATGCGGGTTCGGGAGAGGATCAGGACCACCGTGCCGAGCCTTCGCAGAACCGCCCGACACCTCGTCCTCGCCTTGTGCGGCACGGCCCTCGGCTTAATCGCCGGAACGGTCGAGACCGAGAACGCGGTGGCCAACGGCGATACCCGCACGCTCACGATCTACCACACGCATACCAAGGAGAGCGCGACCATCACGTTCAAGCGCGATGGTCGGTACGACCGCGCGGCCCTTGAGCAAATGAACTGGCTCCTGCGCGATTGGCGCGTCAACGAGCCGATCAAGATGGACCCGCGCCTGTTCGACACGGTCTGGGAGGCCTACCGGCAGGTCGGCGCGACCCAGCCGATCCACGTCGTCTCGGCCTATCGCTCGCCCGGCACCAACGCGATGCTGCGCCGCCGCTCCCGGATGGTCGCCGAGTTCAGCCAGCACATGCTCGGCAAGGCGATGGACTTCTACCTGCCTGAAGTCTCGATCGACCGGATTCGAGAAGTCGGGCTGCAGATGCAGCGCGGCGGCGTCGGCTGGTATCCGCATGCCGGCACGCCCTTCGTCCATCTCGACGTCGGCTCCGTGCGGATGTGGCCGCGCATGACCCACGACCAGCTCGCCCGTCTGTTCCCGGACGGCAAGACCGTCCACCTCGCGAGCGACAACCGCCCGTTCCCACGCTACGAGGAGGCGAAAGCCGAGATCCTGGCGCGCGGCGGCACCGTTGCCGGCCTCACCACCCAGATGGCGAGCGGCGAGGAGGAAGACGGGCCGGGCCTGTTCGGCTTCCTGGCGAGCCTGTTCGGTGGCGGCTCCTCCACACCGGAGCCAGTCGCGCCACCGCCGCCGGCACCCGTTGCGAAGAGAGGCCGCCAGGCCCCCGTCGTCGCGGTGGCCAGCGCAGATCCGCAGGATCCGGTCGGCACCCGCGCCGCCCTCGCCTACGCCGCACCGAACGCAGACGACACGCTTCGCAACACGCTCACCCGCCAGGACCAGGCCAGGACCGCTGTAAGCCCGCCGGTAGATGCCCGGGCCCTGCTCACCGTGGAGAAGCCGTCTACGGGCGCCGACGAGGCCGTGGCGGGGATTCTCGCACCCCTGCCGCCGCGCCGGCCCTCCGGGTTCGCCGTCGTGGCCGCGGCCGCCATCACCATGCCGTTGCCGCCGCCGCGTCCTATTCAGTTCGCCTCGCTCGCGGGCGGCATGGCCAACCTGTCGGCTCCGACCGCAACGCGGGCTCTGGCAAAGGATGCTGCCGTCGAGCCGGCCCCGCGGCGCCCCCTGGTGGCGGCCGATGCAGACGCGAAGGCGCAGTTGCGCTCCCTGTTCGAGGCGGCGTCCACCGGTCCGGTCACCGCGCCGGCAAGCCGCAACGCCCCGGTTCGCGTCGCAGCCACGCGTCTACGCGAGGCCGCTCCGGATGCAGTCGTGGCGGCAAGGCCGGGACCGGTGGCGACCAAATTCAGCGCGAAGAGCCCCGGCGACGAACTCACGGCGGCGCGGTTCACCGGCTCCGCTACGCGCACGACGGCCGGAACGCGCTGAGACCGGGATGGGTGGAAAAGCCTGAGCTCAGCGCAACGGCTTCGAGAGGTTGATCGCCAGGGCGGAGACCAGGGTCGCGGCGTAGCCGTCGTCCTGCGTGTCGGCGATACGCTCGGCCTCGCCGCCGCTATTGGCCGCGACCGACATCATCAGCATCACGGCGGTGGTGATCGCCCCGAGGCCGGCGACCGTGGCGACGTAGGCCCGCACGGCCGCCCGCGGGACGGGAGCCGCCTGGCCGGCGTCGACGTAGAGCGAAGGTGGGCTGCGGGGAATCATGGCTGGTGATTCTGGCGCCTGACACTGGGCCCGGCACGGAGCGATGTGCATCACGCGCGACCGGCCGGATCAATTAGTAAACGTGCCGTTCTAGGCCCGGTTCAACAGCCGCAAACGCTTTTTCAACAGTGTTTCATCGGTCCTGGTTGACGGCCGGTATCGACGGCGGCGACCCGCCCCCGATACCGGCCGCGGATAGCCGGCTTAGCCTTCCTTGCCTTGCACCTTGCAGAGGGCTGCCTGGGCCGCCGCGAGGCGGGCGATCGGCACCCGGTAGGGCGAGCAGGAGACGTAATCGAGCCCGACCTCCTGGCAGAAGCCGATCGACGCCGGGTCGCCGCCATGCTCGCCGCAGATCCCGAGCTTGATGTCCGGACGCGTGGCCCGGCCGCGCTCGACGCCGATGCGGACCAGCTCGCCCACGCCCTCCTGGTCGATGGTGATGAACGGGTCGGCCGCCAGGATGCCCTTCTGTGTGTAGGGACCCAGGAAGGTCGCCGCGTCGTCGCGGGAGATGCCGAGCGCCGTCTGGGTCAGGTCGTTGGTGCCGAACGAGAAGAACTCGGCGGTCTGGGCGATCTCACCGGCCTTGAGTGCCGCCCGCGGCAGCTCGATCATGGTGCCGACCTGGTAGTCCAGGGTGGCGCCCTTCTCCTCGGACACCGCCTTGGCCATGGCGTCGATCCGCGCCTTCACGATGTCGAACTCCATGCGGGTGAACACCAGCGGCACCATCACCTCGGGGGTGACGGGGCTGCCGGTATCGGCGGCGGCCTGCACGGCGGCCTCGAAGATCGCACGGGCCTGCATCTCCGCGATCTCCGGGAAGGCGATCGCCAGGCGGCAGCCGCGGAAGCCGAGCATCGGGTTGTGCTCGGACAATTCCCGCATCCTGTGGCGGATCTTGTCCTCCGATACGCCGGTCGCCTTCACGACCTCGGCGACCTCGGCATCGGTATGCGGCAGGAACTCGTGCAGCGGCGGATCAAGCAGGCGGATGGTCACCGGCAGGCCGGACATGATCGTGAACAGCTCGACGAAGTCCTGGCGCTGATAGGGCAGGATCTTCGCGAGCGCCGTCCGGCGGCCCTCGGCGTCGTCGGCCAGGATCATCTCGCGGACCGCGATGATGCGGTCGCCCTCGAAGAACATGTGCTCGGTGCGGCACAGGCCGATTCCTTCCGCGCCGAAATTCCGCGCGGTGCGGGCGTCGGTCGGCGTGTCGGCGTTGGCCCGCACCTTCATGCCGCGGAACTGGTCGGCCCATTCCATCAGGGTCGCGAAGTCGCCCGACAGCTCGGGCTCCAGCATCTTCACCTCGCCCTGGATCACCTGGCCGGTGGAGCCATCGATGGTGATCCGGTCGCCGGCCTTGAGGGTGGCGTCGCCGACCTTCATGGTCTGGGCCTTGTAGTCGATCCGGATCGAGCCGACGCCGGAGACGCAGGGCTTGCCCATGCCGCGGGCGACCACCGCCGCGTGGCTGGTCATGCCGCCGCGGGTGGTCAGGATACCCTCGGCGGCGTGCATGCCGTGGATGTCCTCGGGCGAGGTCTCGATGCGCACGAGGATGCACTTGCGCTCGGCCTTGCGCAGGGCCTCGGCGTCCTCGGAGTTGAACACGATCTCGCCGGTGGCCGCCCCGGGGGAAGCCGGCAGGCCGGAGGCGATGACCTTGCGGTCCGCCTTGGGGTCGATCGTCGGGTGCAGCAGCTGGTCGAGGGCGGAGGGCTCGACCCGGCCGATCGCCTCCTCGCGGGAGATCAGCCCCTCGCCGGCCAGATCCACGGCGATGCGCAGGGCCGCCTTGGCCGTGCGCTTGCCGTTGCGGGTCTGGAGCATCCAGAGCTTACCCTTCTCGATGGTGAACTCCATGTCCTGCATGTCGCGGTAATGCGCTTCCAAGATCCCGTAGATCCGTGTCAGCTCCGCGTAGCTCTCGGGCATGGCCTTCTCCATGGAAGGCTTGTCGCTCTCGGCCTCGATCCGGGCCTTTTCCGTGATATTCTGCGGGGTGCGGATGCCCGCGACCACGTCTTCACCCTGGGCGTTGATCAGGAACTCGCCGTAGAGCGCCTTCTCGCCGGTGGAGGGATTGCGCGTGAAGGCGACGCCGGTGGCCGAGGTGTCGCCCATGTTGCCGAACACCATGGCCTGGACGTTGACGGCCGTGCCCCAGCTTTCCGGGATGCTGTTCAGCTCGCGGTACTTCTTGGCCCGCGGGATCATCCAGGAGTTGAACACCGCGCTGATCGCCCCCCAGAGCTGGTCCTCGGCGACCTGCGGGAAGTCGGAGCCGTGCTCGTCGCGGACGATCTTCTTGTAGGTCTGGATCAGGGTCTTCCAGTCCTCGGCGCCGAGCTCCGTGTCGAGGTCGTAGCCCTTGCCTTCCTTGTAGTGCTCCAGCGCCTCCTCGAAGGCGTGATGCTCAACGCCGAGCACGACGTTCGAGTACATAGTAATGAAGCGGCGGTAGGAATCGTAGGCAAAGCGCTCGTCGTCGGCCTCCTTGGCCAGCGCCAGCACGGTCTGGTCGTTGAGGCCGAGGTTCAGCACCGTATCCATCATGCCCGGCATCGAAGCGCGGGCGCCGGAGCGGACCGAGACCAACAGGGGGTTCGCTGCGTCGCCGAACTTACGCCCGGTGAGGGTGCCGATCTGGTTCAGCGCGGCGGCGACCTGCTCCTTCAGCTCCGGCGGATAGGCCTTGCCGTTGTCGTAGTAGGACGTGCAGACCTCGGTCGTGATGGTGAAGCCGGGGGGGACGGGCAGGCCGAGGTTGCACATCTCGGCCAGGTTGGCGCCCTTGCCGCCGAGGAGGTCGCGCATCTGCGACTTGCCCTCCGCCTTGCCGTCGCCGAAGGCGTAGACCCACTTCGCGCTGCCGGTCGCCATGTCGAACCCGTCCGTGTCTGATGCCCGGCACAGGCCGAGCTGATGGGCGCGGGTTGGACCATCCCGCAACGCAACGCAAGATGAACGCATTGCGGGCTTGTGCGCGCACGACTGACGCGCAGCGAAGTCTGTCAGGAATCGCGTGTGCAGACCGGCTTTACGAGAAGCCGCGCAGCAGGCCGAGACCAATCACGCCGACGACGATCAGGTAGATCGCCACGATGTAATTGAGCAGACGCGGCGCGATCAGGATCAGGATGCCGGCCAGGATCGCGATGATCGGCTGAAGGTTTGAGATGGTGATCGTCACGGGCGCCTCCAGGGGCCGAGCTCGGCCGTACACAATCGACGTCCCTACAGCGCGGCGGTTCCCTGTAGCTGGAGCGCGACGAAGCGCCGGATCGTCTCCGGCGCCTCGTGCGGTCGTGTCAGGGCTTCGACGGCTTCAGGGCCGGCGTATTGGTACCCGGGATCGGATCCTTCGCCTCGCCGGTGGGCAGGCTCGCCTCGATGGTCGGATGCGAGAGTTCCGGATAGGGGCCGATCACGTTGGCTCCGTTGAGCGGCTTGTTGGCGCCGTTGTGGCAGGTGGCGCAGTTGATTTTCGGCACGTCACCCATCGCGCCGAGCCTGTTGCGCGGGAAGGTCGAGGTCAGCGGTTCCATGAAGTCCTGGTTCAGGTCCCGCACCATGCGGATGCCATACCAGGCATGGACCCGGTTGGGCGTGCTGGTGTCCCATTGCGCAACCGACCGGGTGTTGTGGCAGAAGGTGCAGTTCACGCCGAGCGATTGCGACATGCTGATCATGATCGCGAAGGTCTTCTCCGCGTCCTGGATCGGCTTGCCTTTGGTCACGGGCAGCACCGTGGTGCCGTTGACCCGCACCGCGTCCTCGGACGTGTCCTTGTGCTGGTAGAACGCCTGGTAGACGTCGTAGGGCAGCGAAGTGTTGCCAACCTCCGCGGACGCCATGTTCTGGCTGTTGTTGCGCGGGATGAACCGGCCCTCGCCCTGGACGGGACGGTCGAACCAGATGTTGGCCGGAACCGGATTGCCCCGGTGGCAGGTGTAGCAGGTCACGCCCGCCTCGTGGACGTGGTTCTCCTTCCAGGACGTATTGATCGTCTGGGTCATCTGCAGCATCCGACGGGCGACCCGCTTCTGGTACAACTCGTCGGAGGCCATGTTCTCGGTGCTATGGCAGTAGGTGCAGCCCTGCTGGGGCGCCACCCACTCGGTGATCGACACCATCAGCCGGTTGAACTGCTCGGCCGAGAGATCGCCCAGGACCTGCACGTTCTCGTAGACCGCCGAGGCCTTGTCGCCGCCGGCCTCGGCCGGGTCGGCGGGGGCCGGGGCGACGTTGGCCGCCGCGAGCGCCTCGTTGCCGGCCCGGGTGCGGATCAGGTCCATGCCGGTGCCGCGGAAGCCGGTCTGCTTGGCCGCCATGGGGGGGTGGGTCCAGCCCGCGCCCCCGAACATCGCGATGGTGAGGAACAGGGCGAGGGCCCCGCCGACCACCGCCAGAATCGTCTTCATGACGGCCTCCTCACGGCTTCATGCCGGGTGCGAGATGGGCGGGGTCGACGATCGGGCCGTAGACCTGCGGATAGGACGGGGCGACGCCGTGCTTGACGGCCCAGAGATACCAGTTGTCGACCACGGTGCCTGTGAGCAGGATCCCGATCCCGCCGGTCAGCGTCGTCAGCACCGCGAACCACCAGGCCCAGCGGTGGATCGATTCCATCGTGGCGTTGAAACCCATGGTCCAGCGCCAGAACAGGGCGGCGCGCTCGGTGGCGGTGCCGCGATCGACGATCTGGTCGATCTCACGGTCGGCACCGTAGCGGGAGCAGGCCAGGATGGTGCCCCCGTGCATCGCGAACAGCAGCGTCGATCCGTACAGGAACGTGATCGAGAGCATGTGGAACGGGTTGTAGAACAGGTTGCCGTAGCGGAGCGAGAACGCCGCGGTCCAATCGAGGTGGGGGAAGATCCCGAACGGCACCGCCTCGGACCAGGAGCCCATCAAGAGCGGCCGGATGAAGCCGAGCACGAGGTAGAGCCAGATCGCCGAGGCGAACGCCCACGGCACGTGGGTGCCCAGCCCGAGCGCCCGCGCCCGGCGGTAGAGGTGGACCCACCACAGCAGGATCGAGGCGGTGAGGAAGAAACCGGCGATCAGCCACCAGCCGCCCTCGTTGAGCGGCGGCAGGACCTTGAGCCCGTATTTCGGCAGTGGCGGTTCCAGGGCGAGCCAGGGCAATTGCCGCACGAACTGAACCGGATCCCAGTTCACCGAGGCCCACATGTTCAGCCCGATGATCTCGAAGGCGATCAGCCCGCAGACCATCGACAGCGCCGCGACGTAGCCGATGTAGATCGGACCGACCTGGCTGTTGCCCAGCAAGCCGAACAGGTAGCTGTTGAACGGCTTGCCGACCCGCTCGTTCGAACTCACCGGGACGCCGTTCTCCGGCTCCAGCGGGCGCACCTGAACCTGTGTGAAAATATTTTGGTAATAGGTCATCGCCCGCCCTCCCCCCGGTGGGCCGCATGGTTCATGCGGAGCCGGCCTGGATCATTGGTATCGGTTCGCCCGATTCTCGGCGGGCGACGGGAATCTCAGCGCCAGACCGGCAGGTTGAGCCACCAGCCCCACCATTGCGGCCAGCCCTGCGTCCAGAACGGCCCGCTGATCACGATGCAGACCGCGCTCCAGAAGCCCGCGGACAACGCCAGGAACAAGCCGAGGCGGTGGATGCCCAGCGTGCCGATCGAGTAGCCGATCGTGTCGCGGAAGAACGTGTCCTCATGCTCGGGGGTCTTCACGGTCTCGCCCTTCTTCGGGTTGGTCGCCGAGAGGATGAGGCCGCCGTGCATGGCGAGCGCCAAGGTGGTCGTGAAGAAGAAGGTCACGGCCAGCATATGCGCGGGATTATAATGGAAGTGTAGGTACTGATATCCGGTGTTCGACACCCAATCGAGGTGACTGAGGATGCCGTACGGGAACCCATAGCCCCAGGCGCCCATCAGGAACGGCCGGACCACGACGAGGGTGAAGTAGGCGAAGATCGCCATGCCGAAGGCCGCCGGCACGTGGTAGCCGATGCCGAGCTTCCGGCAGATCTCGACCTCGCGCATCATCCAGGAGACGAACGACCCGAGCGCGCAGAACGTGATGATCTGCCAGAGGCCTCCCTCTTTCAGCGGCGCGAGCTTCAGCCCGTAACTGATGTCGGGCGGCGCGATGTTGATCTGCCAGACGTTCCAGGTCGGCCCGATCGCTGCGCCGTAGATCACCAGCGCGGTGCCGAGCACCGTGAAGAACAGCCCGGTGACGCCGAAGAATCCGACGAAGAACGGCCCGACCCAGAAGTCGAACAGGTCGCCGCCGAGCAGCGTACCGCCCCGGATCCTGTACTTTCGCTCAAAGCTCAGCATCGCCATGGCGGACACTCCTCAGCCCGGCCGCAATTTTTTGGGATTTTTTGGACCGCGGCCCCTTGGAGCCGCGGTCCCGGCCAGCCTGGGTCAGGCGGGCATGCTGGGCAGCACGAGCGTGATGTTGCTCGCCGCCTTGTTCTGCCGCGGACCTTCCAGCCAGTTGAACCGGTCGGTCGAGAGCAGGATGAAGTGGATCAGCAGCGCCAGGATGAAGAGGAAGGTGAACAGAGCCACCAGCGTGCGCCGCGGATCGAACAGCAACCAAACCTTATGCATGCGATCCTCCTCAGCCGATCATCGTGACGAAGGCGCGGGCCGCATCGGTGACGCCTTCGAGAGAGGCGTAGCCTTGCGGTCCGGGAAGCCACGGACGCCACATCCACACGAGGATGTGGGCGACCACGGCGATCGCCGTGAAGATGAGGAAGCTCGTCAGGAAGATCGCGTGGAACTCCTTGGCTTCCGGTTCCGTCAGCCCGGACAGGCTGCTCGGTCTTTCTGTTGCAACGGGTCCACCGGCCATCGTTCAGACCTCCGTGTGTTGGCCGCACTCCTTGCGAAGGGCGACGGGTGCTGCCGTGGTGCTCAAGGCGGTCACGGCTTGACCTCCCCCCGCGTCACCGGACGGAAGCGTCTCGATCAGGGCGTTCAGCCCATGAAGGCAAAGGGGATCGCCTGAACGGCCATGGCGCGCGCCTCGCCGAAGACGGAGCGGCGCGCCGGCGCGAACGCGGGGCGCGAGGCCCCATGGGCCGGCCGGACGCGGTTGAAGGCGGCGGCGGCGAGGAAGCACGGGTAGGTCACGGCCAGGATCAGCCGGAACTGCAGCGCCTCTTGGTGCAGGCGCGCGGTCGGGACCATCGTACGCATCGTCAGGTCTCCTCTCAGGGGAACGGAAAGGCGGCTCATGCGGGGATTCCCCCGGCAAGGTCTGCGCGCGCGCGCGCCACGTGGGCGGGGGCGACGGCGGTGGATTCAGCGGTGCGTGCGGCGCGCTCGGCGGCGTCGCGAAGGCGTTTGGCGGCGGAGATACGGGCCAGAACGGGCTGCGCCTCGACCAGCTCGTCGAGGGCGGCGCGCGCCGCCTCGTCCCACGGCAGCTCGCGATGGATGCGGGCCGGTGTGGCCTCGACCTTGTCCATGTCGCGGGCGAGCGGCAGGATGTGGAAGAGGGTATCGAACAGCGCGTTGCAGACTTCCTGGACCAGATAGGTCGCCCCGGCGTAGCCCATGAACGGCGTGCCGGTATGCCGCCGGATGATGGCGCCGGGGAACGAGGCCGGGATGTAGGTGGCCCGGGCGCCGCATTCGGCGAGGTACATCCGCTCGTTGAACGAGCCGAACAGCACGAGCGGCGTCTTCTCCGCGACGGCCTTTCGCACGGCCTCGTTGTCGGGCTTCTGCCCTGCCGACCGGCTGAAGGCGAAGTTGCAGGGCAGGCCCATCTCGTCTTCGAGGAAGTGCCGGACGCCGCGGGCGTAGGTCTCGGTTGCGGCGATGCCGAAGCTGGCCGTGCCGAAGAAATCCTGCGTGACCGAGCGCCACAGATCCCAGACCGGCTTGATCGTGGTGTGGCGCTCGCGCTCGATGAATGGCTCCGGGTCGAGCCCGAGGATCGCACCGAGCGAGCGGAGGAACTTTGTGGTCGATAGAATGCCGATGGGTGCCTGCAGGTAGGGCCGCTCCAGATCCTCGCAGAGGAGACGGCCGAACTCGCGGTAAAGACAGATATTGGCGTCGGCGTTGACGAGCTTGGGCACGTCCGCGAGGTGCGAACCCAGCGGGAAGGTCAGGTTCACGTCGGCCCCGATCCCTTCCACCAGGCGCCGGATCTCGGCGAGGTCGGAGGGCATGTTGAAGGTGCCGTAGGCCGGCCCGATGATGTTCACCCGCGGGCGCTCGCCGGGCTTCTTCTCGGGGCGCACCGGAATGCCTTTCTTGGCGAATCTCTTCGCTCCGTATTCCTGCCAGAGCCAGCGAATGGCGCGGTCGGCCGCCTGCCACTGGTCCTCGTCGATGGTGCGCGGCAGGAAGCGCTGGAGGCCGGTGCCCTCGGGCGTCACGCCGCCGCCGATCATCTCGGCGATCGAGCCGGTGACCACCACGCTGGGCTGGCCCGGATCGAGGGTGGCGTGGGCGCGCTTCATCGCGCCCTCCGTGCCGTGGCGCCCGAGCTCTTCCTCGGCGAGGCCCGTGACGACGATCGGCAGCTCGTGCGGCGGCAGCGCGTCGGTGTAATGCAGCACCGAGGTCACCGGCAGGTTCTCGCAGCCGACCGGGCCGTCGATGACGACCTGCAGGCCCTTGATCGCCGTGAAGACGTAGACGGCGCCCCAGTAGCCCCCGGCCCTGTCGTGATCGAGGATCAGCATTACACCATCTCCCCGATCGGCTTCATCGGGCCTTCGATCTTCGGACCCTGCCGCCGCTGCGGCGTGTCCTGCCAGACGCCGGCGGAGAAGCCGGTGCCGACGCCCTCGAAGAAGTCGCGCATGGCATCGAAGCGGGGCTTGTTGGCCAGCGCGGCGTTGATCACCCGCGCCAGGGAGCCGGCTCCTGCCGCGCCCATGAGCGGGCGCGCCGAGATCAGGTTGGTGAAGTAAAGGGCGGGCGTGCCGCGCTCCTTGGCCTTCTGCACCACCGGCGTCGTGCCGATGGCCAGGTCTGGCTTCAGCGCGTCGAGGGCATAGAGGTCGTCCTCGAGGGAGGCCCGATAGCGAACTTGGGTACCGCGGGCTTCCAGCCAGTCGCGATCGGCCTCGGACCACGGCGTGCGCGGACAGGCGGTGCCGACATACGGCACCTCGGCCCCGCTCTCGATGAGGAGCCGTGCCACCAGCAGTTCCGAACCCTCGTAGCCCGAGAGCGTGATCCGGCCCTTGATCGGCATTGCGGCAAGCGCGCCGCGGATGCCGGGCAGGAGCTGGTTCTTGGCCGCCTCGACGGTGGCCCGGGCGACGCCGCAGGCCTCACCGATCCGGTCGAGCCAGTCGGCGGTGCCGTCGACACCGACCGGCGCGGAGCCGATGACCGGCCGGCCCGCCGCTTCGAACTCCCGGATCGAGGCGGTGTAGAACGGGTGGATCGCGGCGACCGCGGCGCAATCCAAGGCGGCGTAGAGTTCGCGCCATTCGCGGGTGGGGACCACCGGCCCGGCCGCGAGGCCAAGAGGCTCCAATAGCCCGGCGATCACCACCGGGTCGGCCGGGAAGATCTCGCCGAGCAGCGCCACGCTCGGGCGTTCCGACCGGCCGCCGCGCGGGGTCGCGACCGGACCCTGCTCAGCCTCGGTGCGGGCGACCTTCAGCATCGCGCCCGCGAGCACGTCCTTGGCCTCGGCATGGGTCGGAACCCCGAAGCCCGGGACGTCGATGCCGATCACCCGGACGCCGTCGATCTCCTTCGGCAACAGGCGGAGGGGGACGCCGGAGGCGGTGGGCACGCAGAGGTTGATGACGACCACGGCGTCGTAATCCGCGGGCTTGGCCGTGGCGAACACCGCATCGCGGATGTCCTCGAACAGCTTGCCGGTGACCAGCGTCTCCGAGTTGAACGGCACGTAGCCGACGCTGCGCCTGGCACCGTAGAAGTGCGACGTGAAGGTCAATCCGTAGACGCAGCAGGCCGACCCGGACAGGATCGTGGCGGTGCGCCGCATGCGCAGGCCGACGCGGAGCGAGCCGAAGGCCGGACACATGCTCTGCGGCTGATCGTGCGGACCTTGCGGATAATCCTCTCGCAGCTGCGCGAGCGTGTCCGACATGCCGGCTGCCTCGGCGGCCGCCCGCATCGCGTCCTTGCCGGCATGGCAGCCGAGCCCGTCGCCCTGGGTGGCCGCGAGGTCGACGGGTGCGGATGCCTTGCGGGCGCGCAGATCGGCGATATCGAGGGAGACGGCCATGCCCTAGACCTCGTCGTAGACGACTTCGAGGGACGGCTTGGTCACGTGGGCGACGCCGCACATGTCCTCATGGGTCGCCGGGACCAGGACCACGTCGCGGCCGGTCACGTCGCTCGAGAACAGGCTAAGCAGCCCATCCTGCGTGAGCGGAGTCGGCCGGTGCGGCGCCGCCGTCGCGACGTTGGCGGCCAGGTCCGAGAACAGGCTGCCCCAGCGGCTTTCCGGCCGGCCGATGATCTCGTAATTCGCGCTCTTGCGGCGGATGTCGTCGTCGGCCGGGATCGAGGCCAGGACCGGGATGCCGGCGGCGTCCGCGAAGGCTTGGGCCTCGCCGGTGCCGTCGTCCTTGTTGATCACCAGACCGCCGACGCCGACATTGCCGCCGAGCTTGCGGAAATACTCGACGGCCGAGCAGACGTTGTTGGCGACGTAGAGCGATTGCAGATCGTTCGAGCCGACGACGATCACCTTCTGGCACATGTCCCGGGCGATCGGCAGGCCGAAGCCGCCACAGACGACGTCGCCCAGGAAGTCGAGCAGGACGAAGTCGAAGCCCCATTCGTGGAACCCGAGCTTCTCCAGCAGTTCGAAGCCGTGGATGATGCCCCGGCCACCGCAGCCGCGCCCGACCTCGGGGCCGCCGAGTTCCATGGCGTAGACGCCGTCGCGCTTGAAGCAGACATCGCCGATAGCGACCGGCTCGCCGGCCAGCTTCTTACGCGTCGAGGTCTCGATGATGGTCGGGCAGGCCTTGCCGCCGAACAGCAGGGAGGTAGTGTCGCTCTTCGGGTCGCAGCCGATCAGCAGGACCTTCTTGCCCTGCTGGGCCATCATGTAGCTGAGGTTGGCCAGGGTGAACGACTTGCCAATCCCGCCCTTGCCGTAGATCGCGATGATCTGCGTCTCTTTCTTCACCGGCGCGGTGGAGACCGCATCCGGCTCGATCGCCGCCTCGGCGCGGAGTTGGGTGGCCTGGTCGAGGGCGGCCTTGTTGAGCTGAACGTTCACGCGGCGTCCCTCCAGTCGAGAATCATCTTGAGGCAGGCGGGATCGGCGAAGGCGGTGCGGTAGGCGTCCTGGGCTTTGGCCGCCGGGGCGCGGTGGGTGATCAGCCCATCGAGGGACAGTCGGCCGCTCTCGATCAGCGCCGTCACCGAGGCGAGATCGTCGGGGCGGAACTCCGCCGAGATCCGGATCCGTGCTTCCCGCATGAAAGCGGGCGGGAACGCGAAGGACAGCGGCGCCTCGTAGAATCCGGCAAGCACGATCTCGCCGCCGGGGGCGAGGCGGGCGATCAGCCCGTCGAGGCCGGATGCGTCACCGCTGACATCGGTGATCACAGCGTAGTCGCGCCGGGCATCCTCGTCCGGCGCCAGAACCGCGTAGCCGGCGGCACCGTCCCGCCGCGTCGGGTCCATCTCCCAGACGGTCGGCTCCGCGCCGGCGGCGACGGTGAGGCGAGCCAGCAGCCGCCCGAGCACGCCGTGCCCGACGATCAGCGGTGTGGCTCCGGCGACGAGGCCGCCGAGCGCCCGGTAGGCCGTAGCGGCGAGCGCGATCAGGCAGGCCCGGTCACCCAAAGCCGGATCCACCGTCACGAGACGAGAGGCGGGGGCCACGAGATGGGAGGCGGCGCCACCGAACAGGCCGCGGACGGCGCCGAAGCAGCGGGCACCCGGAACGAAGACGGTTTGGCCGACCCGGACTGGCGCGTCGGCGGCGGCTTCGACCACCGTACCGACAGACTCGTAGCCCGGAACCAGCGGGTAGCCCATGCCGGGGAACGGCGGCATGCGGCCCGACCACAGGAGGCGCTCGGTACCGGTGCTGATGCCGCTCCAGCTAACCGCGATGATCGCGTCCGCCGCTCCGGCGGGTGTCAAGGGCAGGCGAGAGACCGCCAAGCGCTCCGGACGTTCGAGGATCACGGCGAGAGCGTCCATAACTGGAATATTCCGCCCGCTGTTTGTGCGACTCTCGCTTATGCGGAACCGCGATGTGTCATCCTAGATAGACACATTGCTGCGTCAAGTCATTCTTACTTTAACGCGCGTCTTTCTGCCCGACGATCAAGCGGGTGAGCAGCGGACGGCGCGTCCGAAGTTCCCGTGAGCTCGTGAAACCAGCCGTGCGTAGCATCGCCCGGAGTTCCTCGGCCCGGCGCGGCCGCCCCGAGCCCATGGCGAGGAGGTAGAAGCCGAAATACGCGTCGCCGACCGGTTCGGCGCCGGGCGTGCCGGCCATGGGCTCGGCCAGGATCAGGGTCCCGCCGGGGGGAAGCGCCGCATGCGCCGCGGCGAGGAGCGCCAGGGCCGGGCCATCGTCGTGATCGTGGACGATCCGCACCAGGGAGATCGTGTCGGCACCCAACGGTAGGCCGTCGTGGAAGCTACCGCCGCGGCAGGCGATCCGCTCGGCCAGGCCCGCCTGCGCGAGCCGATCGTAGGCGCGGCCGGACACCGCCGGAAGGTCGAACAGGGTCAGGGCCAGGCCGGGGTGCCGGGTCGCGACGGCCTGCAGGAAAGCGCCCTCGCCGCCGCCGACATCCATCAGGTGCCGGCTCCCGGACAGGTCGCAGGCATCGAGCACGTCGTCGGCGATCAGCGCCTGCGAGGAGCCCATCAGACCGCCATAGGGCGCCACCGCGTCGGCGTCGGCGGCCTTGCCGGCGGCGTAGGGCCAATAACGCGCAAGCTTCGTCGGCTCCGCCGTCCCACGCAGGAGCGCTACCGGATCCGCGAGGTCGGCGTAGAGCAGCGCGTGGTGCTCGATCATCGCGGCGATACCGGGATTACCGGTCAGGGCGGCGCCGAGATCGGCGAGGCCGAAGCGCTCGTCGGGGAGCGCCCGGACGAGGTCGAGGGAGACGGCGGCGCGCAGCAGGCGGCGCGCGTTCTCGACCGGGAGATCGAGGCGGAGCGCCAGCACGTCGAGGGCCAGCGGTCCCTCGGCCAGGATCCGGAACAGGTCGAGGCGGACGCAGGCCGTCAGCACCTGGGCGTAGACGAAGCCGGCGCAGAGATCGAACAGCGCCCGTGTGTTCTTCCGGGCGATGCCCCGGGTCAGCGGGAAGCCCGCTGCCCAGCGTTGGAAGCGTGGGCTCGCCACCAAGCGGTTGCGCATGCCGAGCCAGCGGTCTCGGAGCGTGGGCGCAGCCGCCAAGGCTGCGCCGGGGCGCAAGACCGAGCCGGCGGTCAGGCCGCCACCGCGCGCAGGCTCGCGGGCAAGAACAGCCGCGCCTGCGCCTCGATCTCGGCGGTGAGTTGGGCCACGCCCGGGCAGGCCGGGATCGCCGCCACCGCTTCCCGGGTGAGCCGGGACAGGCGGTCCAAGGCGCCGTCGGTCCCCAGCAGGGCGGCGGCGTTGGGACGGCCTAGGGTGGCGTCGCGGCCGGCGGGCTTGCCGATCTCCTCCTGGCGGCAGGCGACGTCGCGCAGGTCGTCGGCGACCTGGTAGGCCTCGCCCAGGCATTCGCCGAGGCGCCGCCAGGGTTCCGGATCGGCTCCCGCGGCGGCGGCGCCCAGCACGGTGGCGGCGGCGAACAGGGCACCGGTCTTGGCCTGCTGGTAGTCGCTCAGGCTGATATGCGCTTCGGATTCCCAGGCCTGACCGGCCGCGATGCCGCTGGGAGAGCCGGCGGCGCGCCCGAGGAGGCCGACGAGGCGGGCGAGCCGCACCGGATAGGGGCCGGCGGCCCGGGCCAGGGTCTCGAAGGCGAGCACGATCAGGGCATCGCCGGCCAGCACCGCGACCGGCTCGCCGAAGGCGATGTGGACGGTGGCTTTCTGCCGGCGCAGGGGGGCGTCGTCGAAGCAGGGCAGGTCGTCGTGGACCAGCGAGGCGCAGTGCAGCAGCTCGATCGCCGCGGCGGCGGCCTCCGAGGCGGACGGATCGTCGTCGCCGCAGGCACGGGCCACCGACAGGCACAGGCGGGGCCGGATGCGGTGTCCACCGGGAAAGACGGCGTAGCGCAACGCCTCGGCCAACAGGGGCGGCGCACCCGGCGCCTCGGCATAAGCCACGGCGCGATCCAGCGCCTGTTCGATCCGCCGACCCGACTCCATGGCGCGCCTCCCGTGTTATGATCGGTTGTCAGCGACAAGTGTCATTTCTTATTGACACTGCGATGACCCGAGATCAATCCCAATCGGTGGCGTAAGCGCGAGGGTGAACGTGGCGCAGGAACGCGTCGTCGTGATCGGGGCCGGGATCGGCGGTCTGGCCGCCGCCTTACGGTTGGCGCATGCCGGCCTATCGGTAACGGTGGTTGAGCGCGCCGCACGGCCCGGCGGCAAGATGGCCAACGTTCCGGTGGGCCCACTCTTCGTGGAAACCGGTCCGACCGTGTTCACGATGCGGTGGATCTTCGAAGACCTGTTCGCCGAAGCCGGCGCAGACTTCGCGGACTACGCGCAGTTAACGCCCGCGCATCTCCTCGCTCGGCACGCCTGGTCGCGAACCGCGCGTCTAGACCTGTTCGCCGATCCGGACGCCTCGGCGGCGGCGATCGCCGAGTTCGCCGGCCCCCGGGAGGCCGACGGCTACCGCCGGTTCTGTGCCCGCTCGGCCGAGGTCTACCGGACCCTGGAGGGGCCGTTCATCCGCGAGGGCCGGACCAGCCCGACCGGCCTGGCGCAGAGGGTCGGGATCTCGGGTCTCGGCGACCTCTGGCGGATCCAGCCGTTCGCGACGCTGTGGTCGGCGCTGGGGACGTACTTCCGCGATCCGCGGCTGCTGCAGCTGTTCGGGCGCTACGCCACCTATTGCGGTGCCTCGCCGTTCACCGCGCCCGCGACCCTGATGCTGGTGGCGCATGTCGAGCAGGCGGGGGTCTGGACCGTGGCCGGCGGCATGAGCGCGCTCGCCGGGGCGGTGGCGGACCTCGCCACGCAGCGCGGCGCCACGTTCCGATTCGGCGCGCATGTGGACCGGATCCTCACCGAGGGGGGCCGGGTCTCCGGCGTGGTCCTGTCCGACGGCGAGCGGATCCCGGCGGACACCATCGTCTGCAACGCCGACGCGGCGGCGCTCGGCGCCGGGCTGTTCGGCCCGGAAGCCGCGCCGATGGGCGAGCGGCTGGCGCCGGCCGAGCGCTCGCTCTCCGCCGTCACCCTGTGCCGGGCCGCGGTCCCGCGGGGATTTCCGCTGGCCCACCACAACGTGTTCTTCTCGGACGACTACCGGGCCGAGTTCGACACGATCCTGCGGCAGCGCCGCCTGCCCGACGACCCGACCATCTACATCTGCGCGCAGGACCGGACCGAGGCGGGCGCCGCGCCCGCCGGGCCGGAACGCCTGCTGATGCTCGTCAACGCTCCGGCGGACGGCCGCGAGCGCCCGCTGACGCCCTCGGAGATCGCCCGATGCGAGACGAATCTGAACCGCCGGCTGGAGGCCTGCGGGCTGACCTTCGCGGACACCCTGCCCCCGGTGGTGACGAGCCCAGCCGGGTTCGAGAGCCGGTTTCCCGGGAGCGCGGGGGCGCTCTACGGCCGGGCGCCGCAGGGCTGGGCCTCGACCTTCAAGCGGGCGGGCGCCCGGACGGCGTTGCCGGGCCTGTACCTCGCGGGGGGCACGATCCATCCCGGCCCGGGCGTGCCGATGGCGGCGCAATCGGGCCGGCTGGCGGCGGCGGCGATCCTGCAGGACCGCGATTCGACGGCCCGGTCACGCAAAACGGCTACGCGTGGTGGTACGTCGATGCGGTGAGCGACGACGGCCGCCAGGGGCTGACGATCATCGCGTTCATCGGCAGCGTGTTCTCGCCCTACTACGCCTGGAGTGCCGACAAGAACCCGTTCGCGCATTGCGCCATGAACGTGGTGCTGTACGGCGACCGCAGCCGCTTCGCCATGACCGAGCGCGGCGCCGGGAGCCTGTCGCGCAGCCGCCACCACATCGCCATCGGCCCCAGCGCGATGGAATGGGACGGCACCGCCCTGACGGTCCGGATCGACGAACGCGGCGCTCCCCTGCCCCACCGCATCCGCGGCACGGTGCGCCTGGAGCCGCGGGGCTTCACCCCCGGGCCGTTCCACCTCGATCCGGGCGGGCGCCACCGCTGGTGGCCGATGGCACCGTCCTCGCGGGTCGAGGTCGCCTTCGACCGGCCAGGCCTGCGCTGGACCGGCAGCGGCTATTTCGACACCAACGATGGCGACGAGCCCCTGGAATCGGCCTTCACCCGCTGGACCTGGTGCCGGGCCGACCTGCCGGACGGGGCGGCGATCCTGTACGACGTGCGCCACCGCGGCGGCGGCGGCCAGAACCTGTCGCTGCGCTTCGACCATGACGGCAGCCGCCGCGAGATCCGCCCGCCGCTCGCCGCGGCGCTTCCGGCCACCGGGTTCTGGCGGATGCCCCGGGACACCCGCAGCGACGACGGCCGGTCCCGGGTGCTCACCACCTTCGAGGACACGCCGTTCTATTCCCGCTCCCTGCTGGCCTCCACGCTCGGCGGCGAGCCCGTGCGGGCGGTGCACGAGAGCCTCTCCCTCGACCGCTTCCGCAACCCGCTGGTGCGGCTGATGCTGCCCTTCCGGATGCCCCGTCCGCATGAGGGGTGACGTTTTCCGGATCGGACTGCGTCGGATCTGGGTCGGCGCCGGCTCGACGGGCACGTCATCCCGAAGCCGCCAAACGAAGCCCGGGACTCAGAACCGTCGACGCGCCAAGTCCTTGCACAAAAGATGTTTCTGGATTCCGGGCTCGCCTGCGGCGCCCTGGAATGACGGTCTGGGTTATTCCGTATCAGGTATCGATCCTCGGGAGATGCCTCGTCCGACCTGTATGTCCCGGAGCCCGTATGGGAGAGCGGCTACGTCGCGTTCCGGCATCGACCCCGAACCGTCGGGGGACGTGCCCTCCCGGCTCGCCCCCGGACGGACCTTGCGGGGAGCGCCGCGTCGTCCGTAAGAATCTCGAACCTATAGGGTTGCGGGAGAGGGTCGGAATCTCTCTCCGTTGGACCGGCCCATCGATGAGAACCGCACGGTCGACCCGTCTCGCCGGTTGTTCCCCCGCTACAACCGACCCAAAGCCTTCGCCTGCGGCGCGTGGAGGCTTGTCCAGAGCGAGATGCCCTTCGACCAGGACGGCATGCCCTCGACATGGACCGATGCGCCGTCGTGTGCGTAGGCCTTCGCCTTCTCGAACTCGCCCCAGGCTTTGACGAAGTGATCGACCACGCGATTGCCGGTCTCGACGCCTGACGCCGCGCGGCCCGTGTGCAGCGCCGTCGCGAGGCCCTGATACCGGACCTGCGCCGCAGCGCGCTTCTGCGCCCAGTCGAGGGAGGCCATCTCCTCCGGGCCGGCTCCGTCCAGGACGGTGACCGTCGCCCTGGCGGCAGCCATTTGATCGGTACCGCGGGGATTGGCAGCCTTGGACGCACGCGCCTCGATCGACGTTACCTCGTCTTTGGCCGCCTTCGCCTCCGTGGCGGAGAATAGGCCGCCGTGATCGGTGGCGATGGCGTAGAGGGCCCGGCGGTCGAGAAC
Source organism: Methylobacterium sp. WL64 (assembly GCF_008039945.1). Taxonomy (NCBI): domain Bacteria; kingdom Pseudomonadati; phylum Pseudomonadota; class Alphaproteobacteria; order Hyphomicrobiales; family Methylobacteriaceae; genus Methylobacterium; species Methylobacterium sp. WL64. Next base: position 17,017 of record NZ_VRVA01000010.1, on the reverse strand, counting down.
CTGGATGCGGATCGCGCCGTGCCAATCCTGGTCCGAGGTGCCGGCATCGGCGACCTTGCCAAGTTTCAGATAGCCGGCATCCAGGAATTTCCGGGCGTCGACGGCGACCTGTGAGGCGGATGTCTGGCCCGCGTTCCCCGCGGTGGACGCACGCGTGGCTGTCGCCCTGGCGTATCGATCCGAGCTGGTCGGCGTGGCGGATTTCGCCGCCCCCGCGTGGGAGTGGTAAGAACTGGCTACGGATCGAAAGAAGGCTGAGAACATAGCGATTCGCCCTATGAGCTCAGCGCGAGATCAATAGTCCGATCCGAGAATCGATGAGCTGAAATAAACTCGGATCCGTCGAAATTTTGACTTCGATAAATTTTGGGCTTCGTTCGACTTTGTTTCTGTAACGCAAGACTTCCGGCCACGACGTCGCGTCGCTGTCAAGCGCGGGGTCACGGCGCGGGTGCTGGCGGCGGTCCGCTCAGGCCAGGGCACGTCCCCGTCCGCCTGGGTATCCCCACGGGCGGATCCGTTCGGCGATGCAGGCCAGGGTCGCAAGGCCCAGCGCGAGCCCGAGCGGGAATCCCGTCAGCCCGGCGCATTCGCGCAGGAGCGCGAACAGCGGTGTCGCCAGCAGGAGCGCGCGCTCGTGGCGGCGCAGGCCGCCGGCGCGGTGCGCGGCCAGCACCAGCAGCAGCGTCGCCGGGACCAGCGGGACGAGGTCGTAGACCGGCAGGTAGGGCGAGAGCAGCGGCGCGGCGGCGAGCAGGGCGGCGGCCCGGAGGTCGGCGGCGGCCGGCAGCGTCCAGGCGCGGATCGCGAGGGCGAGCGCCAGGGTGGCGACGAGCGCCTGCAGGGCCCAGGCGGCGGCGATCGGGCCGCCCAGCAGCCGGACGGCCCCGAACGCGCTGGCGTTGAGTTCGAGCCCGGCCGCCGCCTGCTGGAGAATGATGCGGTTGGTTTCCGACAGGGTCCCCAGGAAACCGATCCAGGGCGCGGTGCCGAACAGGGCCAAAGCGGCCAGGCACAGGGCCAGTACCGTGCCCAGGCAGGCAGCCAGGCATGTGCCGCGGCCGGTGATCAGCAGCAGCAGCGGCGCCAGGGCGGCGAAGTGCGGCTTGTAGGCCAGCAGGCCGAAGCACAGGCCCGCGAGCCAGGGGCGGCGGTCGACCAGCACGGCCCCGACGGTCATGAGCGAGGCCGTGAACAGGCCGTTCTGTCCGTAGGTGAGGTTGCAGAACACCAGCGGATGGGCGAGCGCGATCCAGGCGGCGTCGCGCCGGCCGGCGGCGAACCGCATCGCCCCGGCGAAGACCGCCAGCGACAGGGCGGTCCAGAGCCAGAACGCCGGCTGCGGCTCCAGCGTCGCGAAGGCGGCGGCGGGAATCAGGAACACCGGCGGGTAGTGCCACGCGAACCGGCAATCCGGCCCGAACGCGGCCTTGAGGTTCTCAAGATGGACCGGGAGATCGTAGGGCTCGCCGCCCCGCCCCTCGAGCGCCGACCGGCCGGCCACCCAGATCTGGCTGAAATCGTTGCCCAGCATGTCGCCGTACCAGTTGCGGCGCGGCTCCGGGCCGGTGCCGAACACGACCGCGACGATGAGGAGCGTCAGCGGCACCAGCACCCAGGCGGCCCGCTGGGCGAAGGCGAGGAGCCGCGCGTCGCTGCCGACGAGGTCCTTGAGATCGGCCCGGAGCGCCGCGAACCGCGACGCCGGCGCTTCGATCGGGATGGGCGCGGACATGGCGGCCTTCGGCAGGGTGCTGGAGCGCGAGCCGCCGACGTAGAGACCGGTTCGGCGTAAGCGAGCGCGTTGCTTCAAGGACTGGGAGCCACTTCTAGGCGACGGCGGTTCCGGCGCCGTTAACGGCGGGGTTTGCCGAACGCGGCGGCTTGTGCGAGACGAGCGCGGCTGCGACATTCGCGCCGTCAACGGGGGCGGCGATGACGATGCGAGCGGACGAGGCCTCCCCCGCCCCCCGGATCCTGATCTACAGCCACGACACGTTCGGGCTCGGCCACCTGCGGCGCTCGCGGGCGATCGCCAACGCCATCGTGGCCAGCAGCCCCGGTGCGCGGGCCATGATCATCTCGGGCTCCCCGGTGGTGGATTGCTACGCGTTCGCGCCCGGCGTCTACACCGTGCGGCTGCCCCCGGTGACGAAGTTCTCCGACGGCGGATACGCGAGCCTCGACGGCACCACGCCGCTCGCCAGCACCGTGGCGCAGCGCACCGCGATCATCGGCCGGACCGACGCGAGCTTCGAGCCGGACCTGATCCTGGTGGACAAGGAACCCGCGGGCTTCCACGGCGAACTGATGCCGGTGCTGGAGCGCGCCGCGGGCCGGGGCACGCGCCTGGTGCTCGGCCTGCGCGACGTGCTCGACGACGCCGACCGCCTCGTGCCCGAATGGGAGCGCAAGGGCGCCGCCGAGATCATGGCCCGGTTCTACGACGAGATCTGGGTCTACGGCCTCAGCCGGATCCACGAGCCCTTGGCGGCCCTGCCGATGGACCCCGAGATGGCCGCGCGGATCGCCGAACGGCTGATCTATACCGGCTATCTCCGCCGGGAGGTCCCTGCGATGCAGGCCGGCCGCGAGGAGCCGGCCGTCGCCCGCGCGCCGTTCGTGCTGGTCACGCCCGGCGGCGGCGGCGACGGCGCGGCGCTGATCGACTGGGTGATCGCGGCCTACGAGGCCGATCCCGGCATCCCCCTGCCCTCGCTGATCGCGTTCGGTCCGTTCCTCGACGATTCGACCCGGGGCGGCTTCACGGCCCGTATCGCTCGGCTCGGGGGCCGGATCGCGGCGATCACTTTCGACAGCCAGATCGAATTCCTGATGCGCAAGGCCGCCGGGGTCGTCGCGATGGGCGGCTACAACACCTTCTGCGAGATCCTGTCCTTCGACCTGCGGGCGATCCTGGTGCCCCGGACCGAGCCTCGCCGGGAGCAGGCGATCCGCGCGCTGGCGGCCGAGCAGCTCGGCCTCGCCCGGGTCCTGCTGGAGGCCGACGGCCGCGCCCCCGAGCGGATGGCCGCCGCGTTGCGCGCCCTGCCGGACCAGAGCGAGCCGTCGCGGGTGCTGGTCCCGGGCCTGCTCGACGGGCTCGACGCGGTCGCGCGCCGGGTCCGGGCCCTGGCCGCGCCGGGCGTGCTGCGGACCCGCGCGCGGGCCTATTCGTGACCGAGACGCGCATCGCGGTGGTGCTCAAGGGCTACCCGCGGCTGTCCGAGACCTTTATCGCCCAGGAGCTGCTGGCACTGGAGCGGCGTGGCCTGTCCCTGGAGATCTGGTCCCTGCGCCGGCCCACCGACCGGGCCCGCCACCCGATGCACGCGGCAATCCGGGCGCCGGCCACCTACCTGCCCGAATATCTGCGCGACGCGCCCCTGCGGGTGTTGCGCGGTCTCGGCTCGGCCCTGACGCGGCGGCGCCTCCCGGCCCTGCTCGCCCTGTTCGCCCGGGACCTTGTCCGCGACCCATCGGCCTCGCGCCTGCGCCGGCTCGGGCAGGCGCTGGTTCTCGCGCGGGAGCTGCCGGCCGAGGTCGGCCACATCCACGTGCACTTCCTGCACACGCCGGCGAGCGTCGCCCGCTACGCCGCGCTGCTGACCGGGCGGCGCTGGAGCTTCTCCGCCCACGCCAAGGACATCTGGACCACGCCGGCCTGGGACCTCACCGAAAAACTCTCCGACGCGGCCTGGGGGGTGACCTGCACCCGCGACGGGCTCGGCCGCCTCGACGCGCTGGCGCCGGGCCGGACGCGGCTGGCCTATCACGGCCTCGACCTCTCGCGCTTTCCCGCCCCGCCGCCGGCGCGGGAGCCCCGCGACGGGACCGACCCGGCGGCACCCCTGCGGCTGCTCAGCGTCGGCCGGCTGGTCGCCAAGAAGGGCCACGACGACCTGATCGACGCGCTGGCGGCCCTGCCCCCGGGCCTGCACTGGCACCTCGACCTGATCGGCGGCGGCGACCTGCGTGGCGCGCTCGAAGCCCGGATCCGCACGCTCGGGCTCCCGGACAGAGTCACCTTCCGGGGCGCCCAGGCGCAGCCCGCCGTGATCGCGGCGATGCGCGCGGCCGACCTGTTCGTGCTGCCGACCAAGCCCGCCCCCGGCGGCGACCGGGACGGGCTGCCGAACGTGCTGATGGAGGCCGCGAGCCAGGCGCTGCCGATCCTGGCCACCGCCTTCGCGGGCACGCCGGAATTTCTGACCGACGGCAGCCACGCCGTCCTGGTCCCCCCGGGCGACCCGGCGGCGCTGTCGGCGGCCCTGGCGCGGCTTTCCGCCGACCCGGCCCTGCGGCTCCGGCTCGGCGCCGCCGCCCGGGTGCGGCTGGTTCAGGACTTCTCCGAAGACGCCGCCATCGACCTGATCGCGGAGGCCCTGTGCACCTCCGCGGGCCTCGCCGCGCCGGTGAAGGTCCGCGAACCGGATATGGCCGCGTGCGGGTCCTGATCGCGGTCACGCATCTCCTCGGCGCCGGGCATCTCACCCGCGCCGCCGCGCTGGGGCGCGCCTTCGTGGCCTCCGGCCACGACGCGCTGCTGGTCTCGGGCGGCGTCCCGGCCCCGATGGTGCGGCTCAGCGATGTCCGCCTGGTGCAGCTGCCGCCGCTCCGCGTCGCCGGCACCGACTTCGCCCGGCCCCTGGGACCGGACGGCAGCCCGGCCGATCCAGCCCTGTTCGCGCGCCGCCGCGCCCTGATGCTGGACGCGCTGGCGGATTTCGCCCCCGACGCGGTCATCACCGAGCTGTTCCCGTTCGGCCGCCGGGCGCTCGCCGCCGAGTTCCTGGCTCTGGTCGAGGCGGCGCAGGCGCGTCGGCCGCGCCCACGGGTGCTGGCCTCCCTGCGCGACATCCTGGTCGCCTCCGCCAAGCCGGAACGGATCGCCGAGGCGCATGAAAGGGTCGCGCGGCTCTACGATGCCGTGCTGGTCCACGGCGACCCGGCGCTCGTGCCGCTCGACGCCTCCTGGCCGCTCGATGCCGGAACCGCGGGCAAGATCCGCTACACGGGCTACGTCGATGACGGCTCCCGAACCGTCCCGGCGGCGACGCGCACCGGCGTGCTGGTGGCGGCCGGGTCCGGGCCGGCTGGCCTCGGGCTGTTGAGCGCCGCGGCTGCCGCGGCCCGGATGCGCCCGTCGCTCGGCTGGCGGATCCTGGCGGGGCACGGCGTGCCGGACCCCGAACTCGCCGCGATCGCCCATGGCTTGCCCGAGGGCACGATCGGGCGCGCCCGGCCCGATTACCGGAGCCTGCTCGCCGGGTCGGCCCTGTCGGTGAGCCAGTGCGGCTACAACACCGCCCTCGACCTCCTGGCGACCGCGACCCCGGCGGTGCTGGTGCCGTTCGAGGCCGGCGGCGAGACCGAGCAGCGGCTGCGCGCGGAATGCCTCGCAGGGCGCGGGCTGGGCCGGGTCCTGCCGGAATCCGAGTTGACCGTCGAATCGCTGCTGCGCGCGGTGGATGCTCAGCGCCAAGCCACGCCGCCTGGGCCGCATGGGATCGATCTCGGCGGGGCGGCGCGGACGGTCGCGATCGTCGAAGATTTGTTCAGGCTCCACGGGCGGCCGGAGGTGCTCGGTCAGGCGCCGGTCCCCCCTCCCGCACGGGAGGAGGGTTTCGTCGCGCCCTTTGAGAGCCGAGGTTTGAACGTCGTAGCCCGCAATGGGGGGAGGGAGAGCGCCCGGTTGGGCTTCGTCGCCCTCCGAAACGCCCTCGACGAAGCCGCGGCAGGCGGCCGGGGTGTGCGATTCTGGTGGCGGGACGACGATGCCGTGGCGGCGTCCCCTGCCCTGGACCGGCTGATCGCCCTCGCCGAAGCGCACGGCGCGCCGCTCCTGCTCGCCGCGATCCCGAGTGGGATCGAGCCGTCCCTCGGAGAACGGCTCGCCGTGGCAAAGTCCGTGAGCGTCGCCGTGCACGGACTAGCCCACCACGATCACGCCCCGCCGGGTGAGAAGGCCGCCGAGTTCGGCCCGCACCGTCCGCTCGACGCGCTCGTGGCGGATGCCGCGGCCGGGTTGCGGATCGCCCGCGCGCGCCTGGCCGAGGCGCTGCTGCTGCCGGTCTTCGTGCCGCCCTGGAACCGGTTCGCCCCGGACCTCGCCGCCGCCCTGCCGGGGCTCGGTTATCGTGGGCTCTCGGCGGTGCCGGGACCGGCGATCCCGGGGCTCGTCCGGGCCGACGCCACGCTCGACCCCATCGATTGGCGCGGCACCCGCTCGGTGCGCGACCCCGACACGCTGCTGCACGACCTCGCCGCCGGCATCGCCCGCGATCCGTCCCGCCCGGTCGGCCTGCTTACCCACCACCGCGTCCACGACGCAGCGATCTGGGCCTTCGTGGCCGACCTGCTCGCGGTCCTCCGCGACCATCCGGCCGTGACATGTCTCGATCCCCAAAGCCTATTTTCCGGTGCCATGGTGGAAACCGGCGCTGCGGCATCTAATCTTCCGGTCTCACCCGCTGCGAGGACAGGTTGAGCCCGCTGTTGTCCATCCGCGACCTCGCGGTCACCTTCCGCACGGAGACGGGACCGTTCGCGGCGCTGCACGGCCTGTCGCTCGACGTGATGCGGGGGCGCACCCTCGCGCTGGTCGGCGAATCCGGCTCCGGCAAGTCGGTGACCGCCCAGGCGATCATGGGCATCCTGCCGAGATCGGCCGCGATCGCCGGCGGACAGATCCTGTTCCGCGACGGGCCGGCGGAGATCGACATCGCCCGGCTGGACACCGAGGGCTCGGCGATGCGGGCGATCCGCGGGCAGCGGATCGCCATGATCTTCCAGGAGCCGATGACCTGCCTGTCGCCGCTCCACACGATCGGCGACCAGATCGGCGAGGCCCTGCGCATCCACACCGGTGCGGACCGCCGGGAGGCCGATGCGCGCACGCAGGAAGCCCTGGCCCGGGTCGGCTTTCCGGACCCGAAGCGCGCCTTGAGGACCTACCCGTTCGAGCTGTCCGGTGGCCTCCGCCAGCGCGCCATGATCGCCATGGCGCTGATCCTCAAGCCCGCCCTCCTGGTCGCCGACGAGCCGACCACGGCGCTCGACGTCACCACTCAGGCGCAGATCCTCGCCCTGCTCGCCCGGCTCCAGGACGAGACCGGCATGGCGATCCTGCTGATCACCCACGATCTCGGGGTGGTCGCCAACATCGCCCACGACGTCGCCGTGCTGTACCGCGGCCGCCTGGTCGAGGCCGGCCCGCGCGAGACCGTGATGCGCAACCCCGGTCACGCCTACCTTCGCGCGCTGCTCCAAGCCGTGCCGCGGTTCGACATGGCGCCGGGCGAGCGCCTGACCCCGATCCGCCCGGCGCGCGCCGAAATCCCCCCGGTCCGGACGCCGGTGAAGCCCGCCGGGCCGCTGCTGCGGGTCGAGGGCGTCAGCAAGAGCTTCACCCTGCGGGCCGGACGCCTGTGGCAGAAGCCCCGGATCGTCCGCGCCGTCTCCGACGTGTCGCTGAGTCTCGCGGCCGGAGAGACCCTGGGGCTGGTCGGTGAATCCGGGTCCGGCAAGACCACGGTCTCGAAGATGATCATGCGGGCGCTGCCGCCCGATTCCGGCAAGATCCTGTTCGATGACGGGGGTGGTCCGCGGGACGTCCATGCCCTGTCCGGCGACGCGCTGTTCGCCTACCGGCGCACGGTCCAGTTCGTGTTCCAGGATCCCTACGCGTCGCTCGATCCGCGGATGACCGTGCGGCAGATCCTGTCCGAGCCCATGGAGATCCACGGCGTGCCCGCCGCCGAGCGGCGCGCGCGCTGCCGGGAGCTGATGGCGATGGTCGGCCTGGAGGCCAGCGGCCTGGGCCGCTACCCGCACGCCTTCTCGGGCGGGCAGCGCCAGCGGATCGGCATCGCCCGCGCCCTGGCGCCGCGGCCGAGCCTTCTGGTGCTGGACGAGCCGGTCTCGGCGCTGGACGTCTCGGTGCAGGCGCAGATCCTGAACCTGCTCAAGGATTTGCAAGCGGCCCTCGGGCTGTCCTACCTGATCGTCTCCCACAACCTGGCAGTGATCGACTACATGGCGGATACGATCAGCGTGATGTGCCGGGGCCGGATCGTCGAGGAGGCGCCCCGCGCCGCCCTGTTCCGCCGCCCGGTCCATCCCTACACCCGGGCGCTGCTCGCCGCCGTGCCCGACCCGAGCCTCGACCGCCCGCTCGACTTCGCCGCGATCACCGGCGACCAGAACGACCCGACCCGCTGGGCGGAACCCTACCGGCTCGGCCCCGACGAGGCCGGCGCGATGCGGGTGATCGAGGCGGGCCACCGGGTCCGGTTCGGCGCCGCCCAGGACGCGGAGGCCGCGTGATGCAGGGCCGCCCGCCCGTGATGCTCGAACGGCTGCGCCGCAAGGTGCTGGCGCCGCTGTTCGACCGCCTCGGCTACGACCTCGTCCCGGCCGCTCCCGACTGGAGCCACCGCCCGACCTCGCCGCGCGAGGTGACGATCCTGCTCGAATCGGCCGCCGCGATCCTGGAGCGGGATTTTTCCGCCGCCGGCCTCGCGTCGGACGGCGATCTCCTGGACTGGGTCCGGGAGTTCTGGTCCCTGATCCCCACCGCCCCCGTCCGGCAGCGCCGGGGCGGCAGCGGCTTCAACGGCGCGCTCCAGCTCTACGTGACGATGCGGGCGCTGAAGCCGGATGTCGTCATCGAATCCGGGGTGTTCCGCGGGCTCACCACCTGGGTCATCCGCATGGCGCGGCCCGGTGCCCGGATCTTCTGTCACGACCCGAACCTGTCCGGGCTGCAGTACCGCGATCCGCAGGCACGCTACAGCACCGCCGACTGGTCCACGGTGGACTGGTCCGGCATCGATCCCGCCGTCACGGTGGCGTTCTTCGACGACCACGTCGCCCAGGGACGCCGGGTCGTGGAGGCGCAATCCCGCGGCCTGACCCGGCTGTTGTTCGACGACGACGCCGCCGGCCACCGGATCCACGCTCATGGCGGCCCCGCGCACCCGACCATCGCGATGATCACCAGCCCGGACCCCGGCTCCGAGCCGATCCGCTGGACCCGCAACGGCCGCCCGTTCGAGCAGCCGGCCAACGATCCGCTGGTGCGCAAGGCCGGCCGGCTGATCGCCCGCGCGCATGCCTTCGACGACCTGCACCGGGCCACGGGGTACTCGCCGGCGCGGCTAACCTACGTGGCGCTGCATCCGGTGGCGGGGGGCGGGTTGTGAGCGCTTTCGAGACCCGCGGGGGCCTCCCTGGCCGACTGAACTCTGGCGTGTCCGAACGAGGCGCGGGCCCCTTCTCCGGCACGGGAGAGGGGGGCGGTCGCGGCCTTCTCCAACCGGCACGCGAAACCGATCGCGGCTTTGCGGGGGGAACCGGCGTCTCCCGCCGCGCGCTGATTGCCGGTCTCGGTGCCGCGGCCCTGCTCTACCGCCCGGGCAAGGCATTCGCCGAAAGCCCGCCAGCCGACGCCCCAGCCCCGCCCGAAAAACCCTTCGTGATCGACCTCGCCGCCCGGGGCCGCCGCACCGGCACCGCCGGCGGGACGATCCGGACGCTGATCGCGAAGGCCCGGGACGTCCGCTACCTCTCGGTCTACGGCTACACGCGGCTCGTCGGCTACAATGCCGCCCTGCAGCTGCGGCCCGACCTGCTGGAGCGGATCGACGTGGAGGGCGGGGTGTTCACCTTCACGCTGCGCCAGGGCCACCGCTGGTCGGACGGGCATCCGTTCACCAGTGAGGATTTCCGCTACTACTGGGAGGACGTCGCCAACGAGAAAGCCCTGAGCCCCGAGGGGCCGCCGGTGTTCTTCCTCGTGGACGGCAAGCTCCCGAAGGTCGAATTCCTCGACCCGGTGACGATCCGCTTCAGCTGGGACCGGCCGAACCCGATGTTCCTGCCGGCGCTCGCGGCGCCGCGCGATCCGCTGATCTACCGGCCGGCGCACTACCTCAAGACCGTCCACGCCCGCTACCTCGGCAAGGAGGCGGCCGACGCGAAGGCCAAGGCGCTGAAGCTGCGCGGCTGGGCGGCCCTGCACAACCGCCTCGACGACAATTACGAGCTGAACAACCCGGATTGCCCGACCCTCCAGGGTTGGGTGCCGCGGACCCGCTCGCCGGCCACGCGCTTCCGGTTCGAGCGCAACCGCAGCTACCACCGGGTCGACACCGCGGGGACCCAGCTTCCGTACGTCGACGCGATCGTGATGGACGTCGCCTCGCAGGGACTGCTGGTCGCCAAGACCAATGCCGGCGAGGCCGACCTGATGTTCCGCGGCCTGTCGATGCCGGATATCCCGAGCCTCAAGGAGGGCGAGAAGGCCCACGGCTACCGCACCAACCTGTGGCCGGTGGCCCGCGGCTCCGAGATCGCGCTCTACCCGAACCTCACCACCCGGGATCCCGGCTGGCGGGCGCTGAACCGGGACGTGCGCTACCGGCAGGCCCTGTCGCTCGCCATCGACCGGCGGACGCTCAACAACACGCTGCTGTTCGGGCTGGGCACCGAGGGCAACGACACGATCGTGGCCGACAGCCCGCTCTACACGCCGGAGCTGCGCACGCTCCACGCCGGCTACGACCCGGCCGGGGCCGCACGCCTGCTCGACGCGATCGGGCTCACCGGCCGCGACGACTCCGGCATCCGCCTGATGCCGGACGGGCGCGCCATGGAGGTCGTGGTCGACAGCGACGGCGAGGCCGAGATGGTGCTGGACGCGCTCCTGCTCATCACCGAGTTCTGGCGCGAGGTCGGCATCCGCCTCGTGACCAAGCCGCAGGAGCGGACCAACCTGCACCGCCGCTCGATCGGCGGCATGACCGTGCTGGTCGCAGCTCAAGGCCTCGACCTCGCGGTGCCGACCGCGATCATGCCGCCGACCGAGCTGAGCCCGGCCCAGCCCGAGCACTATGCCTGGCCGCTCTGGAGCGCCAACGTCGAGAGCCGGGGCAAGTCCGGCGAGGCCTGCGACGTCCCGGAGGTCCAGCACCTGCTCGACCTCGACCGGGAATGGCGCCACACGGACGACGCCGAGCGGCAGGCCGCGATTTGGCGCGAGATGCTGATGAACCACGCGCAGAACACCTGGGTGATCGGCACGGTGGCGGGCGCGCTCCAGCCCGTGGTCGCGGCCGACCGCCTCGCCAACCTGCCCGGGCGCGCCCTGTACGCCTGGGATCCCACGGCCCTGATCGGCGTGCAGCGCCTCGACGAGGTGTTCTGGGACAAGGGCGCCGACACGCGCGCGGAGGTCCGGTGATCATCCAGATCCTCCGCCGCATCGTCACCATGGCGCTGACGCTGCTCGTCATCTCCGCCTTGGTGTTCCTCATCATCAAGCTGCCGCCGGGCGACTACCTGACCAACCGGATCATGGAGCTGCGCGCCACCGGCGAAGCGGGCTCCGTGGCCAAGGCCGAGTTGCTGATCCGCCAATACGGGCTCGATCGGCCGGTCTGGGAGCAATACCTGATGTGGATCGGCCTGATGCCGGGACCGGTCGGGTTCTCGGGGCTGCTCCAGGGCGATTGGGGCTGGTCGTTCGAGTACGACAAGCCGGTGGCGGACGTGGTCGGCGACGCCCTGTGGCTGACCCTGCTGATCAACCTGACCGCGGTGGTCTTCGTTCACGTGGTCGCGATCCCGGCGGCGATCTATTCCGCCACCCACCGGCACACAGTCGGGGACGCGGTGGTGACGCTGCTCGGCTATGTCGGGCTCGCCGTGCCGGGGTTCCTGCTGGCGCTGATCCTGCTGTTCTACGCCAACCGCTGGTTCGGCCTGTCGATCGGCGGCCTTTACGATTCGGCGCTGACCAACCAGCCCTGGGACTGGCCCAAGATCCGCTCGCTGCTGGCGCATCTGGTGGTGCCGACCCTGGTGATCGGGCTAGGCGGCACCGCCGCGATGATCCGCCGGATGCGGGCGAACCTGCTGGACGAGTTGGCCAAGCCCTACACGGTTACCGCCCGGGCCAAGGGCCTGCCGCCGATGCGGGCGCTGCTGAAATATCCGTTCCGGATGTCGCTCAACCCGTTCGTGGCCGATATCGGCAACCTGCTGCCGCACCTCGTCTCGGGCTCGGTGCTGGTCTCGCTGGTGCTGAGCCTGCCAACGGTCGGGCCGCTCCTCCTCGACGCGCTCCGCAGCCAGGACCAGTTCATGGCCGGGTTCATCCTGATGTTCGTCGCCGGACTCACGCTGGTCGGCATGCTGATTTCCGACCTGATCCTGGTCTGGCTCGATCCGCGCATCCGCATGGGCGCGCGGTGATGGGCGCGCGGTGACGGAACCGGTGATGCCAGAGACGGCCCGAGGCCACTTCGTCGATCCGGCGCCGTTCGAGCCACAGGCGGTGGGCGAGAACCCCGCCGGCGGCGCTTCGGCCTGGCGGCTGATCGTCCGGAAGTTCCTGCGCCACCAGATCGCCGTGGCCTCGGCGCTGATCCTGCTGGCGCTCTACGCGACGGTGCCGTTCGTGGAGATGCTGGCGCCCTACGGCCAGGCCCGGCGCAACGGCGACTTCCTGCACGCACCGCCGCAGGGCGTGCACCTGTTCCACGACGGCCGATACGTCGGGCCGTTCGTCTATCCCTACCGGGCGCATCTGGACCTCGACACGTTCCGGCGGGACTACGTGGTGGATGCGTCCCAGCCGCAGCCCCTGCGCGTCCTCTGCCGGGGCGATGGCTATGCCTGGCTCGGGCTGATCGCCACCGACATCCACGTCGTCTGCCCGCCGGAGGCCGGTACCCTGTTCCTGCTCGGCACCGACCGGCTCGGGCGCGACCTGTTCTCCCGCATGATCTACGGGGCGCGGATCTCGCTCACGATCGGGCTTGTGGGCGTTGCGATCTCCTTCACGCTCGGCATGCTGTTCGGCGGGATCGCGGGCTATTTCGGCGGGGTGGTCGATGCCGGGGTGCAGCGCCTGATCGAGGTGGTGCGCTCGCTGCCCGAGCTGCCGCTCTGGCTCGCCCTGTCGGCGGCGCTGCCGCCCAACTGGAGCCCGCTGCTCGTCTTCTTCGGCATCACCGTAATCCTCGGCTTGCTCGACTGGCCGGGCCTCGCCCGGGCGGTGCGCGGCAAGCTGCTGGCCCTGCGCGAGGAGGATTTCGTCCAGGCCGCGGAGCTGATGGGCGCCTCGCCGGCCCGGGTGATCGGCCGCCACCTGATCCCGAACTTCATGAGCCACCTGATCGCCTCGGCGACCCTGTCGATCCCGACCATGATCCTGGGTGAGACCGCCCTCTCCTTCCTGGGCCTGGGCCTGCGCCCGCCGGTGACGAGCTGGGGCGTGCTGCTCAACGAGGCGCAGAATCTGGCGGCGGTGCAGCTCTATCCCTGGCTGCTGCTGCCGGTCCTGCCGGTGCTGGTGACGGTGCTGGCCTTCAACTTCATGGGCGACGGGCTGCGGGATGCGGCCGATCCGTATCATTGAGGGTGGGTCGGGGCCGCGGACCGAGGTGTTCCGGGGCATAGATGATCCCCTCGGCCGAACATGTACCGGAATCTGGGACCACTCGAGGACCGGTCGTCGCGCTGCGCCATGCCGGAATAAGCCGATGGGCCCGACGAAGCGCAGGCATACAGGAAGGTGACTCTTCCAACCTGTCGTTTGGAAGAATGGCGTGACCGGTCGAGTCCCACCGGTCGACCTCGCGAAGCAATACCGAGGATCGAACCGCCATTGGGTCGCTGGTTGAGCAATTTTGCCAAAAATCGCTCAGCATGTGTTCAGTACGAAACAATCTTAGATGAGACCAATTCGCCGAGCATAATCTCGGCGGATGCTCTAATCTTCGTCGCTTCGCGGCAGGAATGCTTCGTTATCACCAGAAGTGCGACGTGAACCATTGATATTCGGAAGGACCATCCATGCGAACCGTCGCCTGTATCGCCGCCCTGGTCGTTTCAACGGCTTTTCCAGCCCTGGCCCAGGACTTCCACAGGCAGCGCGAGCTCAACATCCTGAAGGACATCGAGTCGAGCCAGCGGAAGCAGCTTGAGCTTGCCCGCGCGCAGGCCCGGCGGGACAAGGACCGCGCTCGGCGCGAGGAGAAGGTGTTCGTCAACGCGCAGCGGGACGCGCGGAGCGCCCGCCGGTTTGACCGGCACTGATCGACCGGCCGGTCCATCCCGATACCGCCCTACCCCGCCAACGGCAGCGGCGCGATCCGGGCCGGCGCCGCGGCGCTCTTGCGCTCCAGCAGCCCGGGCGGTGGGACCGGCGCGTCGATCGTGCAGATCACGCCGGTCTCCTCGTAGGTCAATGCCACCTCGCCGGCCAGCTCGCGGGCTAGGCTGCGCTCGATCAGGCGGGAGCCGAAGCCGGTGCGCGTCGGCTTCTTCACCGGCGGGCCGCCGCGCTCGGCCCAGCGCAGGTACAGGCGGATTTCCGCTTCGCGCCGCACCGTCCAGGAGATCTCGACCGTGCCCCCCTCGACCGAGAGGGCGCCGTACTTGACCGCGTTGGTGCCGAGTTCGTGCAGCGCCATGGCGATCGATAGCGCGAGCCGCGGCGGCAGGCGCAGGGCTGGGCCGATCACGGCGAAGCGCGACGCGTGTCCGTCCCCGGATTCGAGCGGCCGGATCGCGTCCGCCACGACGGCCGACATCTCCGCGCCCTCCCAGCTCTCGCGGGTGAGCACGTCGTGGACCCGGGCGAGCGCCAGAAGCCGCGCCTCGAATGCCGCCCGGGCGGCGTCGGCCTCCGGGCCTTCCAGACCGCGTAAGGATTGGCCGGCGATGGACTGGACGGTGGCCAGGGTATTCTTCACCCGGTGGTTCAGCTCGTGGATCAGGAGCAGCAGGTGCTCCTCGGCGAACTTCGCGTCGGTGATGTCGATGTTGCAGCCGGTGTAGCCGAGGAAGTTCTGGTCGTCGTCGAGGCGCGGCACGCCCTCGCACCGGAGCCAACGCACGGCCCCGCCCCGGTCGATGACCCGCACCTCGGTGCGGAACGGCGCGCGGGCCTCGAAGGCCTCTGCGAACGCCGCGCGGAAATGCTCGAGGTCGTCCGCGTAGACGATCCGCTCCCAGCCCTCGTTGGTGAGCTCGGCCGCCGGGATCCCGAACATGTGCTCGAAATGCAGGTTGGCGAAGCTGACCCCGCCGGATTCGTCGGTCATCCAGATCAGCGCCGGTGCTGAATCGGCCATGTGGCGGAACCGCGCCTCGCTCTCGCTCAGCGCGGTGAGGCCGCGGCGGGTATCGGCCAGCGCCCGGTCGCGCTCCGCCTCGCGAGTGCGCAGGCGCAGGGACGCGTCCGACAGCACCGCCCCGAGCCGCTGGATCTCGTGGACCGGCGACGGCACCCGGGGGATCGCCTCGCCCCGCGAGAGCGCCGGGCCCGAGGCCGCCAGCAGCCGCAGCGGTCGCGACACCCGGGACCAGAGGTTGACCGCCAGGACCGACGACGTGGCGAGCACCAGGAGGCCGAACCCCGCGAACGCCCAGATCCACCGGCGCACCCGGGCGTCGACGAGCGCCTGCGGGATGCTGGTGGCGACCATCCAGCCGGTCAGGCGCGAGCGCGCCTCGATCACCACAACGGGCTTATGCTGGCGGTCCTGGCCCTCCCACACCCCCGGCGTCGCGGTCTGGACCTGGCGCAGGCTCGCGAGCCGGGGCTTGCCGACAACCGCATCCGGGTCCGGCAACCGGGCCAGGACCGTCCCGGCCCGGTCCGAGATACCGGTGGTCCAGCCGGGTACGACCTCGCGGGACAGAATGCCCTGGAGGCGCGACAGCGGCACCGTGAAGCTCAGGAGGTAGGCGACCTCGCCCTCGACCATGACGGGCACGCCGACCGCGTAGGTGGCCTCGTTCGGGGTCGGGCCCGGGACGTAGCCGCTGACCATGGCGCGCTGGGCGCCCTGCGCCAGTTCCGGATCGAACGGGAGCGGCATCATCGGCATCGGCGCGCCCCGCGGCACGCCGGTGTTCACGACCTCCTGGCCGTTCGGGCGCCGCAGCAGAACGTCGAGGTCGATCGACTCGCGCACCAGGCGCGCCTGCGCGTCGAACGCCTCGAAGTCGCCCTGCCGGATCCGCGGCGAGGTCGCCAGCGTCTGGAGCACCGAGACGAGGCCGGCGGTGTCGCGGTCGAGCGACAGGCCGATGCCGCGCACGTTCTCGCGTGCGTCCTGCTCGAACCGCGCCCGCTCGGCCGAGGCGTAGCGCATCAGCAGGATGCTGGTGAACAGCAGCCCGGGGCCGATCAGCGCCACAACCAGTGCGATCAGGTAGACCTGCGTGGAGAACCCGTTGCGCCCGAACCGGTGCATCCGGCGCGACAGCCACGACCGGCGCGCGGGAAGGACCGCCGGGAGGTTCGCGCCCTCGGCGTCCTGTTCCGGGCTCAAGCGGCGCCCGTCCCCGGCACGCGGTGCCCCGCGGGCTCCTCGCCGTTCCCTCGCTTCATGACCGGTCGATATGGCCTAGATCGCGCCCCGGGTCGAGGTGGTCGCGCACCCGTTGCTTGAGGGCTTTGACGTCCGGAAACCCGCCGTCGCGGACCCGCTCCCATAGGAGGATCCCGGCGATCTCGATCCGGAACGCACCGCCCGTGGCGGGCACGAGGGCTACCTCGCCGAGATCGTCGCGGAATGTCGAGAGCAGCTCCTGCGCCATCCAGGCGGAGCGCAGCAGCCAGTTGCACTGCGTGCAATAGGTGATCGCGACGCGCGGCCCGGCCGGGCGCAGGCCGTCCTCCCTGGTCACGTCGCTGTCGGACGGATCGCCCGCTTGCTTCTCGTGCATGCGGCCACAGCGCATTGCGGCGCCGTCCTTGTCAACCTCGCCCACCGGAACGGCGCGCGCGGCGCTTGACGTTTCGGGTCGGCGCGCCCTAGAAGGCCCGGCATCCGGTCGCGGCCTGCTTCAGGCACGTACGACCGCGGTGGTTCCGCCCCCGGGCGGCACACCGGCACGGACGGTTAGCACAGCGGTAGTGCGTTCCCTTCACACGGGAAAGGTCGCAGGTTCGATCCCTGCACCGTCCACCATTCTTCCCTCCCCCGCTGCCCAC
>NZ_VRVA01000109.1:0-16500 GCF_008039945.1 Methylobacterium sp. WL64 | reverse complement strand
TGATGATGTCGGCGCCCATGTTCGGGTTCACCGAGTAGATCGGGGCGGCGAGGACCCCGGCGAAACCCGCGAGCGCCACGCCGAACCCGTAGGTCAGGGTCAGGAACAGCGGCACGTTCACCCCGAAAGCCTGGACCAGGGTCGGATTCTCGGTCGCGGCCCGGAGGTAGGCGCCGAGCTTGGTCTTCTCGATCACCAGCCAGGTGGCGATGCAGACGGTGAGCGAAGCCACCACCACCCAGGCCCGGTAGTTCGGCAGGAACATGAACGGCAGGCGCTGGCCGCCCGACAGCTCCGCCGGGATCGCGTAGGGGAGCCCCGAGACGCCGTACTGGTTGCGGAACAGGCCCTGGATGATCAGCGCCAGCCCGAAGGTCACGAGCAGGCCGTAGAGGTGGTCGAGCTTGTAGAGGCGGGCGATCAGCACCCGCTCCAGCAGGATTCCGAACGCCCCTACCACCAGCGGCGCCAGGCCCAGGGCCCACCAGTAGCCCAGCCCGACATAGGTCAGCAGCATCCAGGCCACGAACGCGCCCATCATGTAGAGCGCGCCGTGGGCGAAATTGATGATGTTCAGGAGCCCGAAGATGATCGCGAGCCCGAGCGACAGGATCGCGTAGAACGAGCCGTTGATCAGGCCGAGCAGAAGCTGCCCGAACAGGGCCTGCATCGGCACACCGAAGATCGTGGTCATGACTCAAACGCCCAAGTACGCGTGCAGCTTGTTGATATTGGCGTCAAGCTCGGCGTTGGAGATCATGTCGACCACCCGGCCCTGCTCGATCACGAAGTGCCGGTCTGCCAGGGTCTGGGCGAAGCGGAAGTTCTGCTCCACCAGCACGATCGTGTAGCCCTGACCCTTCAATTGCTGGATGGTCCGGCCAATCTGCTGGACGATGACCGGCGCCAGCCCCTCCGTCGGCTCGTCGAGCAGGATCAGCTTGGCGCCGGTGCGCAGGATCCGGCCGATCGCCAGCATCTGCTGCTCGCCACCGGAGAGCTTGGTGCCCTGGCTGCCGGCCCGCTCCTTCAGGTTCGGGAACAGGGTGTGGATCTCGGCCACCGTCATGCCGCCGGGCTTCACCCGCGGCGGCAGCATCAGGTTCTCCTGGACGGTGAGGCTGGCGAAGATACCGCGCTCCTCCGGCACGTAGCCGAGCCCGAGCCGGGCGATGTTGCGCGAGGCCATCCGCACCGTCTCGACGCCGTCATAGACGATCGAGCCCGAGCGCTTGCCGAGGATGCCAATGATCGCCCGGAGCGTGGTGGTCTTGCCGGCGCCGTTGCGGCCGAGCAGCGTGATCACCTCGCCCGCCCGGACATCGATATCGATGCCGTGCAGCACGTGGCTCTCGCCGTACCAGCCTTCCAGCCCACGGACGGTGAGCAGCGAGCCGGTCGCGGCGGCCGACGTGGGTGTCTTCAAAGCCTCCTCAGGCATGTCCCGACCCGATGTAAGCTTCGACCACGCGGGGATCCTTGGAGACGGTGGCGTAACTGCCCTCGGCGAGAACCTGCCCGCGGGCGAGCACGGTGATGCGGTCGGACAGGGACGCAACCACCGAGAGGTTGTGCTCCACCATCAGGATGGTCCGGTCTTTCGAGACCCGACGGATGAGCTGCGCCGTGCGCTCCACATCCTCGTGGCCCATGCCGGCCATGGGCTCGTCGAGGAGCAGCATCTCGGGATCGAGGGCGAGCGTCGTGGCGATTTCCAGGGCGCGCTTGCGGCCGTAGGATAGTCCCACCGCCAGAACGTCGGCGAACTCGGTGAGGCCCACCGCCTCTACCAGCGCCAGCGCCTCGCAGTTCAGCGCGCGCAGGACTCGCTCGGGCCGCCAGAAGTCGAACGAGTCGCCACGCCGCCGCCTCTGCAGGGCGATGCGGACATTCTCCATCACCGTCAGATGCGGGAACACCGCAGAGATCTGGAATGACCGGACGAGGCCGAGCCGGGCGACGTCGGCCGCCTTCAGGCCGGTGATGTCGCGATCCTTAAAGCGGATCGTTCCGGCTGTCGGGATTAGGAACTTGGTCAGTAGATTGAAGCAGGTGGTCTTGCCAGCGCCGTTCGGCCCGATCAATGCGTGGATGGTGCCACGCTCCACCTGCAACGCCACGCCGTTAACAGCCCGGAATCCCTTGAATTCCATTGTCAGGCCATCAGTCTTCAAAATTAAGTCGTGTGCGCTCCGCGCGGCGGCCTGCGCCTGCTCCATTGAACCCTCCTGATAGCCTAGGCCATCATCGACCAGTTTCTTGGTAGCGCACCGCTTTTTATCTCATTCGGTATTACGCAGGACATACACTTGCCTGTGTGATAAGATTCCCAGATTTATGGCGGCGCCCGCCCGTTCGAGGATGTAATGCGCGAGATTGATATTATAGATTTCATCGACGGGATTTTTCGAGTAGGTAATAGCCTAACTATCTGATTTGATAATTAGGGTATATTGATTAAATCAAGTCTGCCTTAGCAAAAACTCGATCAAGAGCACTTACCAAAGATTATGATTTTTTTCGAACAAGAGGGCATGCGCTTTGACCCAGCGGCTCGTAAGCTTCATCCGCGGGGATTGTCTGTCGTAACTTGACAAGGTCCCAAGCCTCAGTGGACTCCTCCGGCTGTTTGACCTCAACGAGGTACATGTCGTGAACGAACAGCCCATCCTCGCGCAGGCGTCCGTTCCGGGCGAAGAAGTCGTTGATCGGCTGGCTTTTGAGCTTAGCGACGATGTCACTTGCAAAATCAGTTCCCGTTGCTTCAACCGCCTTCAGATAGTTTGTTACGGCCGAATAGAATCCTGCTTGGGTCATCGTCGGCGGTGAGCCGAAACGGGCTTGGAAGCGGCGCCCAAAGGCGCGCGTCTGGTCGTCCAGGTTCCAATCATAGGCCGTCGTGAACAACATCCCGCGGGCGATGGGCAGTCCGATACCCTTCACATCGGTGTTGAAAATCAGCAGCGCTGCCAGCTTCATCGAAGCTGTTAGACCAAATTCTGCCGCTTGCTTGACGGAGTTGATGGTGTCCTGGCCCGAATTGGCTAGGCCCAGCACTTGCGCTCCCGAACTTTGTGCCTGGAGGAGGAATGACGCGAAATCTTGGGTTGATAGGGGATGGCGGACGGAGCCCTTAATGTCGCCGCCGCTGTCTTTGATAACCTGGACTGCGTTGCGCTCTAGCGAATTTCCGAAGGCGTAATCGACCGTTAAGAAGTACCACGACTTACCACCAGCCTGCACGACCGCGCGCCCTGTGCCGGAGGCAAGCGCATACGTATCGTAAACGTAGTGAATGCCGGTGGGCGAACAGCTCTTCCCGGTCAACTCGGAGGTTCCCGAACCCGCCGCGATTGTAAGGCGCGCCTTGTCTTTGCCGAGATTCTGCATCGCGAGTGCGGCCGCGGAGTCGGTCGATTCGATGAGCATATCGACCTGCTCATTGTCGAACCAGCGACGGGCAGTACCCAAGGCGATATCGACCTTGTTCTGGTAATCAGCCGAAACGAACTCGATCGGCTTGCCGCCAACCTTGCCGCCAAAGTCTTCAATCGCCATCCGCGCGGCGAGGACGGCACCCGGCCCGCCGTTCTGCGAGTAGACACCCGACATGTCGACGATGGCGCCGATCTTCACTTTGTTATCGCTAACGGTCCCCTCGGCCCGTAGGGCCATGGGGCCCCCGAGCACAAAACCCAAGCCGAGCACGACCGCTAAGGTGGAGCGGCGAAGGCGGGCACGGAGTGGACTGGTGACCTCCGGCCGGGTGCGTGGCGGTGTTTGCGGCATGGGCTTTCTACCTTTCGATCTCTGAACGGCCAAAGGGGAATGCGGGTGACGCGATCTGGCTCGGCTCAGTCGCCGACGTGTCGTCGATCCTTTGCGGCCCCGTCCAAACGGGACCCAACACCGCAGGTCCTGCTCCCCTGCGGCCGACCGTCAGTGCGGTCGTTCAATGTTACCCATGGGTGGTGAGACGCGCGGGGTTCTTTACCGGCAGGGGGCTGCCGCGCCACCTCATCCGTTGGAGCATCAGGTTCCGAATTACGTGCGCCAACGACCAGTACATTATATCGAATGAACTAGTACACAAGCAGAATTTTTGCGCAGGCTTGCGCAGCCAATCGGACGAGCAACCGGCCTTGTCACCCACTGCGCTTCGGCAACGCTCGAGTCAGGCAGCGCGAAACTTGGGCAGATTGCTTAAACGATCGCCCCGGAAAAGCGGGGACGGCTGCGCCAGACGGAAGCAATGATTCGAAAGGCGGGATCGAGCTGGTCCGCATTCTCGACGGCGCCAAGCGACACGCGGACGTGCGGGTTGGCCGGCGCGTTGTCGTCGACCAGAAAATGCGTCGACGGGGACACCTTCAGACCTTGCAGGAGCAGATCCGATACGATGTCGTCTAGCCGCCACATATCCGGAATGGGAAGCCAAAGGTGGTAACTTGGCAGCGAAGGGATGGCTGGCATCCCGAGATGCTGTCGGGCGACTGCCAGACGGCGCGCCATCTCCTGCCCGTGCTGGGCGACGCAGCGATCCGCGGCGCCCGAATCGACCAGTCGCGAAAACATCTCCGCGTAGAGCGTCGGCGCAGTCCAATGGAGGCAGACGAGCTTGTCTTGCAGGTCGGCCGAGAGTCGCGGGGGCGAGACCATGAGGCCGAGACGCAGGCCCGGGCTTGTGGATTTGGAAACGCTGCCAAGGTAGACAACCTGCTCCGGATCTAGCGCGGCCAGGGTTGGTAGCGGATCATCGGAGAGCCGCCCATAGATATCGTCCTCAACGATGATGGCATCAGCGCGCCGGCAGACGGCTAGGATCTCCTTGCGACGGCCGAGGGACATAGTTGCTGTGGTCGGGTTCTGGACGGTGGTCGAGCAAATGACTACCCGCGCGCCCGAGCGCGCCAGCTGCGCCGCGAGGTCGTCCGGGCGCAGGCCCTCATCGTCCATGGCGACGCCGACGAGCCGTGCCTGAGCCGAAGCCGCCAAGCGGCGAACGCCGGTATACGTCCACATCTCGCTCGCCACCGCTTGGCCGGGCCGCACGAGGCTTGCAAAGCAGGCCCAAAGGCCGTGCTGCGTCCCGTGGGTGAGCGCTACGTCTGGCAGCCTCATCTCTCCAATGCGCCGCTCGAACCACCGGGAGATTGCACGTCGGTGGCGCTCGCTCCCGATGGCCGGCTGATAGGTTAGAATATCCTCAGCGCGCCGCTCGGTGGCGATCCCGAGCAGGACATCGTCGAGGAAAAGCTTTGCGGGCCCGGCCGGAACGGTGTTCAGGCTGAGGTCAAGGGACGCGCTGAGCCCCTCCTCGACCTGGGGGGGGCGGATGAAAGTTCCGCTTCCTGCCCTCGCGGAAACGAGACCTCGGCGATGCGCTTCCCCGATGGCCCGGGTGATGGTCGCGATCGTGACGCCCAGATCCACCGCCAATTCACGCTGTGGCGGGAGGCGCTCTCCGTAGCGTAGGCGGCCAGAGGCAATATCCCCTTCGAGAGCGTCAGCGAGGGCGAGGTATTTCGGTTTCCCCGCCTCGATCAGCTCCGGCTTCCACGACATGATGAGGGGGGTTCTCTAAACTGGGGCTACAATGTCAGGCCGAAACCTAACAGTTTGTGCCGCCGGCGTCTGCGCGGCATGCACGCCGAGTGAGCGAGGCACTTGACGACTTGTAATGCTCAATGTACCCCATTGTAAGCTTACATTGTGAGGACGTCATAATGCGTGTCAGCGAAGCTCGGTTGGCTAACCTCGATCCGCCGTACAAGGCCGGTTTGCCGCGCGAGGTCGTAGCGGAGCGCTTTGGCATTCCCCCGGAGGACATCGCCAAGCTCGGCTCGGCTGAGAACCCGTTCGGCCCATCGCCGAAGGCACAGGCGGCCATTGAGGTCGGCAAGACAAAGATCGACCTATACCCAGAATCCTCGTCGCGGGTGCTGCGCGAGGCCATCGCCGCGCGATACGGGTTTGAGCCTGACTGTGTCGCCTGTGGCTCTGGCGAGACGGAGATCATCTCGTTCGTCATCCGAGCCTTCTCGCTGCCCGGCGACACGATCCTGATGTATGAGCCGTGCTTCCCAATTTATCACATCTTCGCGGAGAACGAGGGACGCATTCCCGCCTACGTCAAGATGGGCCGGGACTTCGATCTGGTCATCGACCAGTACATCGAGACTTTGGCATCTGTGGCGCCGAAGATCGCCTTCATAACGAACCCGCACAGCCCTAGCGGGAAGTTGATGGCAGAGGGCGACATCCGCCGCATCTGCGACGCGGCTGGAGCGAACACGCTAATCGTGCTCGACGAGGCCTACATCCACTTCACAGAAACGCCGGGCGGCATCACCCTTACCCGAGACTACGACAACCTGATCGTGCTGCGAACCTTCTCGAAAGCGTTTGGCCTCGCGGGCTTGCGCGTCGGCTTTGGGATCGCCGCAAATAAAGAACTGATCCGCCCCCTGCTCAATCTTAAGCCGACCTGGAACATGGGCGCGATGCAGGTCGCCGGCGGGGCCGCCGCGATCTTCGACGAAGAGCATGTTGACCGGACAGTCAAGATGATCGTGGAGATGCGGGCCTACGTAACCGAGCAGCTCTCGGGCCTGAACCGATTCCGCATGGTTCCGGGTTCGCGCTCAAATTTCTTCCTGCTTGAAGTCATCGATCCCAGCCTCACCTCGACGGATGTCTTTAACGGCCTCTTAGAGCGCGGTGTAATCGCCAAGGACGGGAGCGACTCCTTCCGCGGTCTCGGGGACCGCTACCTGCGGGTGGACGTGAGCCTAAAAAAGAACATGGATCGCCTGGTCTGGGCGCTCAAGGACATTGAGGCCGCGGACCAGTAATGGCCGTCCAAGTCTCTCAGGCAGCCTGCGTGATTGGCGTCGACGTAGGCGGGACCTTCACCGACGCGGTGGTCCTCGATGCGGGGGACGGCAGCCTGGTGGCGGCCTTCAAGCTGCCCTCGACGCCCGACGATCCGGGTCGGGCGATCGTCGAGGCCATTGGACGCATCGCGGAGCGTTTTACTGTCGTGGGCGCCCTCGTGTGCCACGGGACAACAATTGGCACGAACACCCTGATCGAGCGCAGGGGCGCAAGAACTGCGCTAGTCGCGACTGAGGGATTCTCGGACGTGATCGAGCTGCGACGACAGGCGCGTCCCCACCTGTATGACTCCACCGCCCGGATTGTGCCGCCTCTGGTTGACCCCGAGGACCGTCACGAGGTCGACGAACGAATGGGTTCGGACGGCGAGGTGGTCACGCCGCTTGGTGATCTCGACGGCTTAACCGAGAGCTTGCGGCGATCGGGCGTCGAGGCCGTGGCCGTCTCGCTGTTAAACGCCTACGCGAACGAGGCGCACGAGGTGAGCGTTGTCGAGGCCCTGCGGGCGGCACTGCCAGGAGTCTACGTCACCCGCGCTACGGACGTCTGCTCCGAATTCCGGGAGTACGAGCGTACCTCGACCGCTGTCGTGAACAGCTACATCGGACCGCGTGTTGCCCGCTACATGCGCAGCCTCGAAGGGGCGCTCCGGCAGCAGGGTGTCGAGCGCCTGATGGTAGTCAAGTCCAACGGTGGCCTGACTTCGCCGGAGAACGCGGCACGGTTTCCGGTTCACTTGATTGAGTCCGGTCCGGCCGCCGGTTTATGCGCGACGGCCGCCTTCGCGCGGATCGTTGGCCCAGAGAATCTGATCGCCTTCGACATGGGCGGTACTACCGCGAAGGCTGGGGTCATCCGCAAGGGCGAACCCGAAACGGCGAGCGAGTTCTATGCTGACCGGCTGTCGGAGGGACGGGACGTCGGCGGCTACGCGATCCGTTCCCCGATCCTTGAACTCGTGGAAATCGGTGCTGGGGGCGGGTCCATCGCGGCGATCGATGAGGCCGGCGTCCTAAAGGTGGGCCCCCGGAGTGCTGGCGCGCTGCCCGGCCCTGCCTGTTATGGGCGCGGTGGCGATTTGCCAACCGTCACCGACGCCCACGCTGTCATTGGGACCCTAGTGCCGGAGCTGTTCGAGGGCACCGGGGTGACCTTCCAGCGCCAGCCAGCGGAAGAGGCGATCCGCCGCCATATCGCGCAGCCCTACGGCTGGTCGCTGGCCCGGGCCGCCTACGCGATCATCGATCTCGCGGTCGCCAACATGGCGAGTATGGTCCGCCTCGCTACCGTGCAGCGGGGGTTTGATCCTCGCGACTTCACGATGCTCGCATCGGGCGGGGCAGGCCCACTGCACGCCCCGTTAGTGGCAGCCGAGATCAGGGTGCCGAACCTAATTATCCCCCCCTATCCTGGCATGTTCAGCGCACTCGGGGCGACGCTCGGGGCGGTACGGCACGAGGTGGTGCGAACGGTCTTGCGCACGGTCGCTAACATCTCAGGCGGCGAGATGGAGGCGGCTTTCGCGCAGCTGCAGGAGCGGGCGGCCGAACTCCTCGCCGACGAACCGAAGGGGCGTCTGCCGCCGCGCTTCGAGCGATCGGTTGACGCCCGGTTCGCCGGGCAACTTTTTGAGATCCGGCTGCCAATCGAAGCGGGGCCGATAAGGATGGAGGTCGTCGAGGCATCCTTCCGGGCCCAGTACCTGGCAGAGTACGGGATCGAGTTAAAGAACGCGCAGGTCCAACTCGTCGCGTTACGCCTTGTAGCGGTCCAAGACGTCGGCGTCACCGCCGACGGCGCTCTGCGCGCCCCTGCGGCAAAGGACGCGGGTGTCGCGGTGGGGCGGCGCATCCCCGTTCTCGACAGGGACGGCGGAACTGTTTCGGTCCCACTGGTCTCGGCAGCACGGGGCGAGGCCGAACTGCTGGGCCCCGCCCTTATCGCGCACCAGGGCTCGACGGTTTGGATCCATCACGGGCAGCGAGCGCGCATTGGCGCCAACGGCCAGATCACCATCGCTATTGAGGCGTCCGCATGAGCGCTGACGGCACCGCCCCTATCCTGAGCCGCGATCCGGTTACTTTCGAGGTCGTCCGCAGCGCCCTGACTGCGGCCTGCGCGGAAATGAAGGCCGTGATCATGCGGACCTCCTTCTCGCCGCTGCTCAGCCTCTCGGCTGACCTGTCCTGCGCCCTCCTTGACAGCGTGGGGCAGGTCGTCGCCCAGGGGCAGGACATCCCAGTCCATCTCGGGGCCGCCCCGTTTACGATGCGCGCGGCCTTAGCACGCTGGCCCCTGGACGCGTGGCGCGACGGCGATGGCGTGCTTCTGAATGACCCATATTCTGGGGGAACGCATCTGCCGGACATGACTCTGATCATGCCGATCTTTGCGCGGGGCCGGCGGATCGGCTTCTCCCTCAGCCGCGTCCACTGGCCCGACATCGGTGGCATCGCCGCGGGCAGTTCCAGCATCTGCGACGACATCATCAAAGAAGGCCTGCGCATCCCGCCCCTGCGAATCATTGAGCAGGGCGAAATTCGGTCGGACATCCTCGACCTAATTCTCGCGAACGTCCGCGTGCCGTCCGACCGGCAGGGCGATTTCCGGGCGCAAGTCGCCGGTGCGGCGCGGATGCGCCTCCGGGTAGCCGAACTTGCTGAGCGCTACAGCGAGGAGACCGTTGCTGAGGTTATGGCGGCAACGCAGGTCTATTCCCGGCGCTTGATGGAGAGCCGCCTTGCGGCACTGCCTGACGCCGATGTCAGCCATAGCGAGAAGCTCGACGGCGACGGCATCGACCCGGCCTCGGCACCCCAGGTAACGGTTCGGATCCGCAAGAGCGGCGCGTCCTTCCATGTGGACTTCTCGGGCTCTGGGGCCTGCGTAGCCGGGCCAATCAATGCGCCGTTGGCCGTTACGGCCTCTGCGGTCTACTACACCCTGCTGTTGCTAGCGGGGGGAGACGTCCCGCCCAACGAGGGCGTCTACGGACTTGCGGAACTCGCAATCCCGGAAGGGTCCATTGTCAACGCCACTGCTCCGGCCCCAGTAGTCGCCGCCAATACAGAAACTTCGAACCGTGTGGTCGATATTCTATTAGCGGCCCTCGCGCAGGCCTATCCCGATCGTGTTCCGAGTGGAGCCTACGGCTCCGCCTGCGTCTACACCCTTGGCGGGATCAATCCAGCTACAGGCGGCGGCTTCGTCCATTACGAGACGATCGGCGGCGGGGGCGGCGCGCACGCGAGCGGCGGCGGGACCAGCGGGCAGCGCGTCCACATGGGGAACACCATGAACCTGCCGATCGAGGCAATCGAGGCGGCGATCCCCGTGCGCTTCCTGGCCTACCGGATCGATCGTGGGAGCGGGGGGCGCGGCCGGCATCCTGGAGGCGATGGTTGTACCAAGACTTTCATGAGTCTCATGGACGGGATGCAAGCTTCCGTACTCGGCGAGCGGACGTGCTCGGCCGCGCACGGGGTCGCGGGTGGTGAAGCCGGGGCACTCGCCCGGTTCTCGCTGGTCCGGGCGGACACCACGTCTATCGAACTCGCCTCCAAAAGCGGACCGCACCAGCTCGATGCCGGGGACTGTATCACCCTGCGGACGGCTGGGGGAGGCGGCTGGGGACAGGTCAACGCAGGAGAGCCGACATGACATCGACGGGAGCGACACGCGACGGCGCCGGCACGGCGCGCAAGAGGATCGCTCTGGTGGTTCCCTCATCGAATACGGTGATGGAGAACGACTTGCACGCATCGCTCCCGAAGGAGATCTACACGGTCCATACGGACCGCATGTACCTCATCGAGACCACCCGGGAGGCCGAGATCTGCATGATTGAGCAGTTCGCCCCACAGGCGGCTGCCGATCTTGGAACGCTCAATCCCGACCTTTTCGTTTTCGGCTGCACCTCTGCCGGCTCGCTGTTCGGGCTGGATTACGATCAGGCGGTCTGCCGCAAGCTCGGCGACCTCGCCGGCTGTCCAGCGCAGGGCGTCATCTCAGCGGTCTCGGATGCCATCGCGCGGGCGTCTGCTGAGCGGATCGCCATCATCACGCCCTACAACGAGGATCTGACGCAGTCCGTGGCCAATGCGGTGTCCGGGGAGGGGCGCACCATCGTCGCCGCCCACGGAATGGGCATCACCGTGAACGTTGCTCTTGCCGACCCGACCCCGGCTGACATCGTGGCCTTCGCGCAGGACCGTCTGGTGGGGATCAACTTTGACCTGCTTTTCGTCTCCTGCACGAATTTCCGTGCGCTGGAAGCGATGAGTGAGCTAGAGCAGCGTTTCGGCAAACCGGTCGTCACGAGCAACAGCGCTGTAGCCGATGCAATCCGACGTCGATTTGAAGATCGGCAGTAGGGGTTTGCGCTCCGTATCGTCGGGGAGCGAGAAATCGTCCGCCGAAGGCCCGAGAGGTCGCTCATGAGCCGCTTCTGGAGCAAGGTTGTCGAAGGCCTCGACCCGTACGTGCCGGGCGAACAGCCGACGATCCCGGACCTCATCAAGCTCAACACGAACGAGTCCCCCTATGGGCCCTCGCCGAGCGTCCTAGAAGCCGTCCGCGCGCAGGCTTCTGATACGCTCCGGCTCTACCCCGATCCAGAGAGCATCGCCCTCCGGGACGCGTTGGCGACGTATCACGGCGTCCGGCGCGCCAACGTCTTCGTGGGGAACGGCTCGGACGAGGTGCTCGGGCACATCTTCGCCGCTCTGCTGAAGCACGACGCTCCACTGCTTCTCTCGGACATCACCTACGGCTTTTACCCGGTATATTGCCGCCTGTTTGGCATTTGCTACGAAACCGTGCCGGTCGATGAGCGACTATGTATCCGGGTGTCCGATTACCGCAGGAACGCGGGTGGCCTCGTTATTGCGAACCCGAACGCGCAGACTGGGATTGCGCTGAAGCAGACGGACATCGTGCGGCTGCTCGATGACCATCCCGACAGTCCAGTCGTCATCGACGAGGCCTACGTCGATTTCGGGGGTGAGACGGCGGCCAAGCTGATCGGGAACTATCCCAATCTCGTCGTCGTGCGGACCTTCTCAAAATCCCGCGCCCTCGCCGGGCTTCGCCTGGGATACGCGCTTGCTGATGCTGCGCTCATCGAGGCTCTCATTCGGGTTAAGAATAGCTTCAACTCTTATCCGATTGGCCGCGTGACCCAGGCCGCCGCGCTGGCTTGCATTGCCGACGACGGCTATTTCTGGGAGACCAGAGATAGGATCGTCGACCAACGAGAGAAGTTGGCCAAAAGCTTGACGCAGCTCGGCTTCGACCTCATCCCCTCATCCGCAAACTTCGTCCTCGCCCGGCGTCCCGGCTATCCAGGGCCGCAGCTCGCCACCGAGTTGCGGAAGAGGGCCATCCTCGTGCGCACCTTCCCCGAGACCCGCATCAGCGACTACGTCAGGATCACGATCGGGACGGATCACGAAATGAACCAGCTGGTCGCTACGTTGTCCGAACTCGTGTCGGACGCCCCTCGCCCCGGCTGACCGCGCCTCATCGACTGACAGTTTTGACGAATTTGGCAGCCTGCACCGACGGTGTGCTTCGACTGACGACCGCCAGGCGGTTTATCTCGTTAGAGACCACGCCATCCACGAGCAGCCGAACGATCATCAACGTAGTAAGCCCGGCGAACACGCTAGCCGTGGCGAGGAGGTTGCGGTCGTTGAAGACGAACCAGCCGAGTTCACTTAGTCGGCGGAGGTATCGAAGACCAGCTTGGCTACGACTGGGGTCCGTCGAGTGGAGGCCCAGTTATTTTAGGGCCGGTCAGTATCGCCGAACGCCGGCCGGTTCGGGTTGACCCCGATCAAGCGGAGGTCCTACAACCGAGAATCTGTCCCACAATGTGCTAGGCTGTCTCAACAAAGAGATACTCGATATATAAGTTTAGTGCAATGATCTGGCGGGCGGACATAAAAATATATCGAGAAATCAGTACAGTATCGGGGTATTCGACGATTTATTTGCTCGCTTGGACAGAAATACACCATTTAAACACCGAGTATTTATGTTGTCTATTCAGACTTTAAATTACAACTCAGCTTCACGAAGCGGAACATCGACCATATTACCTTCGGGCGCTTTTCGAAGCAGACAAATTGCTCTCGGCCGACTTTGATCGGCCGCCTTGCGCCATAAGCGGAAATACGCTTGGCGCCTGAAAGCAGATATTTATCTGCACGACGCCTAACTTGTAGCATCGATCCAACTCAGGCATTTAGAGCCGTTTCTGCATACGTAGCGACGGGCAAGTCGTTGTCGTGGCTTGCGGCGGCGATGACATTGCGGCACACGTCTGGCGTGAAGCGGGTGAAAGCTCGCCGGATGGTGTCCCAGAGGTCAGCACGGAGCGAGCGGTTGCTGTCCGCAGCAGCGCTTTCAGCTTGGCGAAGATCTGTTCGATCGGGGTTAACTTAGGGCTGTAGGACGGAAGGCAGAGCAGCCGCGCGCAGGCCGCTTCGACCCGTTTTCAGATGCCGCTGGCCTTGTGAGCTTGCAGTTTGTCGAGGATCTCGACAGCGAGATGTCCGCCCCGTGAAGGATCATCCCCGTGCCAAGGCGACATGGGCTAGGAGGATGACACGGACTGATCGGATCGGGTTAGTGCCGCTTCAGCCAGGTGGCCGCGCGGCTGCGAGGTCGTTCACGAATTCGCCGTGCAACCACGCTGGAGGGCCATACCGCACCTTTGTCCCACTCGAAGGGCCATTCTCAGGCAATTCATCGAGATCAGGGTGGCGACGACTATTGGCTCTCCGATGCAGATAATCGTTATATTAGCGCGACAGCTGGGTCTTGGACCAATGTATACAGATAAATAACTGACGTATACTTATTATATTTTATTGCGTCCATACAGCTGTCGATTTGACGTGTAACGTACCCTTATTCGGCTATCTCCCTAGCAAATGCCTAAGTTTCCTTGTTGACTCTATGTTTTTTGTCGGCAAGATCGCTGCCAAGTCCCAAATTGATACGTCGATGGTGAGCCGATTGAGTTTGTTCAAAACGGTTTATGTTACCGGAGCGCCCGCGTCCGGGAAGAGTTCGACAATGGCCAAGCTGAAGAAGCGGGTTCCCGATCTCAATGTCTGGGAATATGGCGCGAGGCTGACCGAGTTTCTGCGGATGCGTGGGACGGAGCTCAAGGACCAGGACGAATTACGGTCCCAGTCGGCACGCATCGTCACTCCTTCCGATATCGACGCGCTGGACGGAAAACTGCTCGAATGGGTGGAGGAGACTCGATCGAGCGGGCCCGTCGTCATCGACAGTCACCCTGTGACCAAGGAGGATTACGGGTTCCGGGTGACTGCCTTTTCCGGGGACGGATTCCGTCGACTGGGACCGGATGAGATCTGGCTCTTCTACGTCGCGCCCGAGGTGACCTGCCGACGGATTTTGAAGGATGCCGCCGGGCGGCCGACGATCACGCTTGAAGAGGCAAGGATTCATAGCGCAGCCCAGGCTTCGGTCGCCTGTACCTTCGGGATTGCGGCCGGATGCCCAGTCTATATGTTCGATACGGATGTGGATCAGGCGGATCTCGTCGACCAACTGGCTTCCCGTTTGGGACGGTGAACGACCAACGCCGGAGGAGGCGGGCGATGAGGCAGGTCGATTTGAGAAAGGCCGTCAACGCGGTTTCGGACGTGGTGCAGAACCGACCGAAGCCGCTGCGGGAGTTCGACCAGATCCATATGAAGACTGGCGACATGGTCATGCAGAGCGAAATCGTCGCCGAGTGGGCGAGCGGAAAGCGGCTAGCCTTCATTGGAGACGGCGACGCCGTCAGCGTTTGTGTCGCCTACCTGCGGGAACGCGGGATCTTCGACTTCGGGCCGACCAAGATCACGGTGTTCGACTTCGACGAGCGCACCGTCCAGGCGGTCAAGCGGTTTGCCGATCAAGAGCGCCTCGATAATCTCGATGCCGAGCTGTACAACTGCCTCAACGCATTTCCGGACGTGACCAAATACGACTGCTTCTACACCAATCCTCCGTGGGGGGCATCGAACAACGGCGAGAGCGTCAACGTCTTCATCCAACGCGGCTTCGAGGCGATCCAGTACGAAGGCGACGGCATGATCGTCATCGCGGATGACGATCAGCTCCCGTGGCCCAAGCAGGTTCTGGCCAACGTGCAGACATACGCATCGAAGCAGGGCTTCTATGTTTCGCGAATGCAAAGAAAGCTGCATGAGTACCATCTGGACGATGCGCCCGATCTGAAGTCGTGCAACCTTTTCGTGAGCGCGCTGCCCGGAAACAGCGCGAAGCTCGTCCCCAGCCAAGCGATCACCGATCCCGAGAAGCTGCGGAACTTCTACGGCCAGTCGAAGGAGCCGAGAGTTCTCTTCGTGCGAGAGAAGAAGCGTCCTGACTACGGCAAGGCCCCCGAAGACGAATATCGGTTGGAGCTTCTGGAGACGGAAGAATGAACGAGATCTTCCGCCCGGGGGCAGGCCTTCTGTTCATGAAGGTGGGGCGCCATGCCCAGGAGACGTTGGCCGACATCATCTCGCGCAAACGCGCAGAGATCGACAAGGCCGGACACACCATGTGGGGCTACGGCGGGAACACCTGCCATCCGAGCACGATGGTTCAGCCGTTCGCCCAGGTCTACGCCGAGAGGCAGCAACCGATCCATCTCGTTATGGAGGAGATGGAGTCCAACCACTGGGCCGAGCCGCTCTGCGCCGCCGAAAGCTCCGTCGACAATCTCACGTGGCAGCCGATTCCGGACGCTATCCAGGTGCGCGGTTCGCGCTTCGCGCTGGTCATCCGTGATCTGAGGCAGGCGGACTTCACGCTGCCCCTAAACCAGACCATCGTGCCGGTCGGTCGCAGCAGAGGAAGCAACGGCAGCCGCTACGTCAACGGCAGAGTGGACAAGGCTTGTCTAGAGGTTCTACCCCAGCCCGAGCTCGTGAACGAGGATTCGAAGCGGTTCGAGCGCCCGATCAATCTGGTCGCCGAACTGGTCGAGCCGTATGCCGTCTTTCTACGAAACTACCGGGAGTAGATCGGCGTCTTCGACGAGAATGGCGCCGGTCGTCAACCGCAGGTGACGGATGTAGCTGGCTAGTCCAGCGACAACATCGTCGATCGCTGTCATCGCAACCGAACAGGCGAAGCAGGCCGTGATGGCCTTGTCGGCTTCGCGCTCCGCGCAGATGCCTCGACGCAGCGGCTCGAGGGGATGCTTCGCCAGGAGCATCGCGAAGAGTTGCTCGAGGCAGGCAATTCGTCTCTCGGCGCTGGTCAGGTGCATCGCGTTCAAGGCGGCGATGGCCCGCTTGTCGCCAGTAACCAGAAGGGGGGCCTCGCGCAGCAGCAGGACGGCTACCAGCTGGCTTTCGCCTGTATCGAATTCGAGCCCCATGGAGACAGCGCGCTCCTCAAGTTCCGTCGCAAGCCCTATCTCGGCCGGCGAGGGATCGATCGTATTCATCCGGCGTGGGCCGCGGGGGTCCTATTTCGGGTCTGACTCACTTTCGGTGCAGGGGAGTTGATGGATCTCGGCTTCGGTCGTCGGAGATCCTGCCATGCCTCGCAGCCTGCATCCCAACT
>NZ_VRVA01000108.1:0-17392 GCF_008039945.1 Methylobacterium sp. WL64 | reverse complement strand
CTTCGCGGCCGCGCCGTGACCCTGGGCCGGGTTGAGGCCCGCGACTTTCAGGTCCGCCCCCTTGAGGCTCGCGCCTTTAGCGCCGGCCCCCGCATGCTCGGCGACCTGGATCGGCGCGGGCCGGAAATCCCGCACCTTCTGGGCGGTCGGCTGGACGGCCGCCGGTACCCGCATGGCGGCCGAGGCGAGCACGATCGGAGCGCGCACCGGGGCCGGCCGCTCGGGCCGCGACGCCGGGGCCTCGTCGGACTGCGCCCGCTCGGGGGGCGGCTTGAAGGCCAATGGCTCGGCGGCCGAGCGGGCGTAGCGCTCAGGCTCCTCCGAGGGGCCGAGATCCGCCATCATCACGGTCGAGCGGCCGGCCGGCTGCCCGTCGGTGCGCAGGCTGGCGAGCAGCTTGCGGTCGTCGCTGCCGGCGACCGCGGCCTTGCCGGCATACTCGACCCGCACCCGCGCGGTGCCGCGCCGGTGGAAGCCCAGGGCCTCGGCCGCCTCCTCGGAGACGTCCATGACGCGGCCGGCATGGTAGGGGCCCCGGTCGTTGACCCGCACGATCATCGAGGCGCCGTTGTCGAGGTTGGTCACCCGGGCGTAGCTCGGCAGCGGCAGGGTCGGGTGGGCGGCCGCGATCGAGTGGCGGTCGAACACCTCGCCGTTGGCGGTCATGCGGCCGTGGAAGGCCGAGCCGTACCAGGAGGCCAGGCCCTCTCGCACGTAGCCGCGGGGATCCTCCTTGGGCACATAGGTCTGGCCGGCCACCACGTAGGGCTTGCCGGTGTAGCGGCGCCCGCCGCCCTTCGGGATCACGTCGCCCTCGTTGTAGAGGCGCGGGCTCGCCTTGACCCCGTATTTCGGGTCGATGCCGTTGCCGGAGCTGAGCTTCTGCTGCTGGGGATTGGTGGCGCAGTTGGCCGTGGCCAGGGCCACGCCCGAGACGGCCAAGAGCCGCAGGGCGAGGCGCGCAGGCCGGGGAAGGGTCGTGCGCACCATATCGGGGTTCACCAAACGCGACGCGGGACAACGGCCCGGAAACGGGCCGGCACCGGCCGCGCCCCAAGGGCTCAGCCAGTCCACCCAGAATTGTAGCGGTCGCGTAAAGGAAGCCTGAACGATGTCGGCTGTCGCGGTTCAGGCGTTGCAGCCGAGCCGCTCTAAAACCTCGCGTGCCACATCAGGATTTGCCAGCAAGGGTCTGATAAATGGATGCTTTGAGGTTTATGTAATCAAGACCGGGCGCTCTCGAGGTGCTCGCATTGCGCTGCCCGAAAAGACCCGCGCCAGCGGCGCCGGGCGGTCGAGAGCGCGCAGGACCGGCCTGATGGCCCGGGCGCATCCATCGCCCGGGTGGCTGTCGAAGGGTCTGCACGGAAACGGGCGACCCGCTACGGATCCCGGATGTCCGAGGACGCATCGGCATCCGCCCCGTCATTTCGGGGCTTGGCTGCGCGGCCCCGATGACGGGGTTGTTGTCAGAGCTGCCTCTGCAAACGCCCTGCACGGATCGCGTTCGGGATCCTGTGCGGAGGCAGGGTCGAGCCTCGCCGGAGTCAGCGCGGCGGGGTGTCGGTCAGCTGCGCGATGGAGCGGGCGCCGCGCTGCTTGAACAGCAGGTCGAGCCCTTCCAGCATCAGGGCGTGCATCTTGGTCCGCTCGGCATAGGCGAGGTCCCGGAGCTGGTCGTAGACCGGGGGCTCCAGGTAGACCGATATCTGCCGGGCGCGCTGCTTCAGCGTGGCGGCGGGCTTCGCCGCCGGGGGCGCCAGCGCCAGGGTCACGATCTCGGCGCCCTGCGGCCGGGCCGCGTGCCGGTCCGGCGGGTTCGCCGAGGCGACGATCGCCGCGAGGCTGAGCTTAGGCGGCTTGGACATGTCGGCCCGTCTTCAGCGACTGCGTGCGGCGCTCGATCCACGACCAGAGGCGCCGGACCTCTCCGGCGGCCTGGCCCTTGGGGTTGAATTCGGTGACGCCCTGGCCGAGGCCGATCGCGTCCTGGTGGTCGGTGCGGGCGACGATGTTCACGTCCGGCAGGATGCCGAGCACCGCCAGCCCGTCGGCTGCGTCCCGGACCCGGTAGGAGCGGGGCGGGGTCTGGTTCAGCACGAAGGCGAACTTCTTTTCGAGCCGGTAGACCGCCGCCAGCGTCGGCTTGAACGCCCGCAGGTCGGCCGGGGTCGGCCGGCACGGGATGATGCACAGGTCCGCCGCACGGATGGCCGAGAGCGTGCCGGTTGAATCGACCCCCGGCGTATCGATGAACACGTAGTCGTAGGCCGAGTCGCGCAGGCGCTCCATCACGGCGTCGATCTGCGTCGCGTCGATCTGCGCGACCTCGGGACCGTCGGCGGTGCGGTGGTCCAGCCAATCCGAGATCGTGGCCTGGCGGTCCATCTCCAGGATGCAGACCGTGTGGCCCGCCTCGCGGGCGGCGACCGCCAGGGAGATGCACAGCGTGCTCTTGCCGCTGCCGCCCTTCTGCGTGACGAAGGTGATGGCTTTCATCCTGGGCATCCTCCAGAAGGCCCCGCGCATCCGCCGGAAGCGCTGGCATTCACGAATGCCGCGCCCTCGTCGGGCAACCTCAGGTGCGCAATCACGGGCTGCCGCGATCCTGTGACCCAAGGATGTCGAGCGGCACGGTGCGTCCGACATGGTTAACGAGGCGTTAAGATGCCCTGCCGCCGGTGCACCGCCGGATCGGGTCAGGGTGTTCGGTCATCGCATGCAATCTAAACCTCAGGTTCATATGTCGGCAGTCTTGTTCCGGAACGGCCTTTTCAGCAGCTCTAGGATGCCGTAGCGTCAAGGTAGCCGGCGCCGGAGCTGCGATGGATTTTATAACCTCAGGTTTGGCGGCGTTCGAAACCCCGGCGAGGAATGGCATGGCCGACGCCCCGATCCCGCAATCCGTTCTGGACGCCTCCGGCGTGGTCGGGACGTGGGTCCACGATCACTGGGCCGATCGGCTGGCGCTCTCGGGCTCCCTGGCGGGGCTGCTCGGCCTCGACCCGGTGGCGGCCGCCACGGGGGTGTCCCTCGCGGCGTTCCTCGACCGCACCCATCCGGAGGACCGCATCCGGATCGAGAGCTACCTGCACGCGGTGTCGGAGACCGGCGGCACCTTGGAGGCGGAGTTCC
This sequence comes from Methylobacterium sp. WL64, assembly GCF_008039945.1. Taxonomy (NCBI): domain Bacteria; kingdom Pseudomonadati; phylum Pseudomonadota; class Alphaproteobacteria; order Hyphomicrobiales; family Methylobacteriaceae; genus Methylobacterium; species Methylobacterium sp. WL64. The sequence goes on along the minus strand of NZ_VRVA01000108.1, from coordinate 14,257 downwards.
GCACCCGTGACACCCGCACCGGCGTCCGCACCTTGCTGATGCGCGGCCGGATCGACCGTGATCCCTCGGGCCGCACGCTCCAGGGGCGCGGCATCGCCATCGACCGGACTGAGGTGCAGGCGGCCAACCTCGTGCAGAGCGAGCGGGTGGTGAACCGGATGGCCGAGCACGTCATCGCCCTGCGCGACCTCGCCCACGTCCTGGAGCGGCCGGCGCTGGTCGAGCGGATCGAGCGCCTGATGATCGAGATCGGCTTCGAGCTCGCCCGGTTCCTGCCGGAGCCCGAGGACGAGCCGCGCCACTGAGCGCAATGCCCCGAACGATGGGTTCCGGCATTCGGCCCAAGACGATGCCGCGCCCGAGCCCGTGCGCAGGGTCGAAGTGCGATTGATCGCGCCCACGCCCCCAAGCTACGGTCCCGGCAAGACTTTGCCGGGAGGATTCCGATGGCCCGCGACACGATCTACGACCGCGATCTCGACCGTGTGCCGGCCAACCACCAGCCGCTGACCCCCCTGCTCTATCTCGACCGGGCGGCGCGGGTGTTTCCCGACCAGGTCGCGGTGGTCCACGGCCCCCTGCGGCGCTCGTACCGGGACCTCTACGCCCGCGCCCGGCGCCTGGCCTCGGCGCTGGCGCGGCGCGGGCTCGGCCGCGGGGATACCGTGGCGGCGTTCCTGGCCAACACCCCCGAGATGGTCGAGTGCCATTACGGCGTGCCGATGACCGGGGCGGTGCTCAACACCCTCAACACCCGTCTCGACGCCGCCGCGATCCGGTTCTGCCTGGAGCACGGCGAGGCCAAGGTGCTGATCACCGATCGCGAGTTCTCGAAGACCGCCGCTGCGGCCCTCGAGGGCCTGGCGACGAAACCGTTCGTGATCGACGTCGACGACCCGGATTACGACGGCCCCGGCGCGCGCCTCGGCGAGACCGACTACGAGGCGTTCCTGGCGGGCGGGGACCCGGAGCACGACTGGGCGCTGCCCGACGACGAGTGGGACGCGATCACGCTGAACTACACCTCGGGCACCACCGGCGATCCGAAGGGCGTGGTCTACCACCACCGGGGCGCGGCGCTGCTGGCGCTCGGCAACGTCATCACCGGGGGGCTCGGGCAGCACCCGGTCTATCTCTGGACGCTGCCGATGTTCCACTGCAACGGCTGGTGCTTCCCCTGGACCCTGTCGATCGTGGCCGGCACCCATGTCTGCCTGCGCCAGGTCCGCGCGGAGGCGATGTACCGGCTGATGGCCGAGCACGCGGTCACGCATCTCTGCGGCGCGCCGATCGTGATGCAGATGCTGATCAACGCCCCCGATGCCGAGCGTCGGGACCTGCCCCGACGGGTGGCGTTCTTCACCGCCGCCGCCCCGCCGCCCGAGGCGATCCTGGCCGGCATGTCGGAGGCCGGGTTCGACGTGACCCACCTGTACGGGCTGACCGAGAGCTACGGCCCGGCCGTGGTCAATGCCTGGAACGCGGATTGGGACGCGCTCGCGGCCGACCAGCGGGCGGCCAAGAAGGCCCGCCAGGGCGTGCGCTACCCGGTTCTGGAGGCGCTCGACGTGCGCGACCCGGACACGATGGTGCCGGTGCCGGCCGACGGCACGACGATCGGCGAGGTGATGATGCGCGGCAACGTGGTGATGCGCGGCTACCTCAAGAATCCGGCGGCCACGCAGGCCGCCTTCAAGGGCGGCTGGTTCCGCACCGGCGACCTCGGGGTGAAGCATCCGGACGGCTACATCCAGCTCAAGGACCGCTCGAAGGACATCATCATCTCGGGCGGCGAGAACATCTCGTCGATCGAAGTGGAGGACGCGCTGTTCAAGCATCCGGCGGTGTCGGCCGCCGCGGTGGTGGCCAAGCCCGACCCGAAATGGGGGGAGACGCCCTGCGCCTTCGTGGAGCTGAAGCCGGGCGCGTCGCCCAGCGCCGACGAACTGATCCAGTGGTGCCGCGGGCGGCTGGCCGCCTACAAGCTGCCCCGCCACGTGATCTTCGGCGACCTGCCGAAGACCTCCACGGGAAAGGTCCAGAAATTCATCCTGCGCGAGCGGGCCCGTCAGGACGAGGCCTGAGCGGCCTCATTCAGGCCTGCGGGGGCTGCCGAGGCTCCGCGCGGACCGTGGCGCGCACGGGTTTGGCGGCACGCAGATCGGACGCGACCTGGGCGATGAAGGCCTGGATCGACATGAGGCTGAACAGGGCGATCGAGGCGACCAGGGCTGCGGAAACCAGAATCTTGGCGGTAGCGGGGTCCACGGCGTGACGTCCTTAGCTCGTCTCGCCGCGGGCTAACCGGGCGAGGGGCGCCGATCCCGGCGCCTGCGATGACAGGAAGGTGGGCGCGCGGCCGGGCTTTCACCAGCGTCGCCGTGGTGGGCCTGGCATGCGTGTGGGTTCGGGCTCTCCGTTACCGGGCCGGATCCTGCGTCAACCGGAGGTGCTGGCCGTACGCCCCGATTCCCGCAATAAGCCCGCGCGATGCGACGCGCATCCGGGGAGGGACGTATGGCCGGTAACGGGATCGCTGCGGGGATCGCGGGCCGCATTTTTGGAGCGTTGCTGGCCGTTCAGGGCACGATCCTGGCCGCGCTGCCGGTGCGGGCCGAGGCGCCCGCCCCCGGGCCGGTCACCCGGGCGAGTTATTTCTACATCGGCGGGCGGTATCAGAAGCTCGGCGACAAGACCGTGATGGTCGGCCAGATGTTCGTGCAGGCGCGTGCGCCGGCCGAGATCACCCAGCCCTACCCGGTGGTGATGGTGCACGGTCTCGCCCAGACCGGAGTGAACTTCCTGGCCACCCCGGACGGCCGGCCCGGCTGGGTGCAGCGCTTCGTCGAGAAGGGCTATCAGGTTTACGTGGTCGATCAGGTCGGACGCGGGCGTTCGGGCACCAACCCGGAGGTCTACGGCCCCTACGACCGGCTCGGCACCCGCACCCTCGAGAAGACCTACACGGCACCGGAGGTCTACGACCTGTTCCCGCAGGCGAAGCTCCACACGCAATGGCCGGGCGGTACCGGGGTGCAGGGCAATGCCGGGTTCGACCAGTTCTTCGCCAGCCAGGTCCCGTTCCTGGCCAACAGCCAGCAGACCGAGGAACTCGTCGCCCCGGCCCTGCTCGCGCTCCTGGAGAAGGTCGGGCCGGCAATCCTGCTCACGCACGGCCAGGGCGCCCTGTTCGGCTGGGCGGCCTCGGATGCGCGGCCCGATCTGGTGAAGGCCCACGTCACCGTGGAGCCGAACGGGCCGCCCTTCTTCGACGTGCAGTTCCGCGGTGGCAAGGAGTTCTGGGAGAAGTCCGGCGACGGCCGCGCCCGCGCCTATGGGTTGACCCGCATGCCCCTGACCTTCGACCCGCCAGTCAAGGCGCCGGAGGATCTGATGGTGGCGCAGCAGGCGAAAGGATCCGATCCCAAGGCGGCGGAGGGCCAGATCCGCTGCTGGCTGCAGGCCGAGCCGGCCCGGACCCTGCCGAACCTCGCCAAGGTGCCGGCCGCATTGGTGACCGCCGAGGCCTCGTTCCACGCCACCTACGATGCCTGCACGGTCGCATTCCTGACCCAGGCCGGCGCCAAGCCCGACGCGATCCGGCTGGCCGAGCGGGGCCTTCACGGCAACGGCCACATGGTGATGCTCGAGTCCAACAGCGACGCCGTGGCGGATGCCGTGGCCGCCTGGATCGCGGGCCGCGTGAAGTAGCCGCCTCGGGATCAGGCGCCGCGGCGCGTCCCCCCGGCGTCCACAGGCATTTCCGCCGCAGCGTTGGTGACAGCGCCCTCCCCGCTCTGGCGGCCCCTCCATCGCTGCGTGTTGAAACCGCAACAGCACTCGCCTTCCGCGCGCGACCCGCTTGCGGCCAAGCGTGGCGGCTCGTACTGAAAGTTGTAGAAACCTCAATAATAACAGCAGTTTATCACAATTCTAAAGAGCGGGGCAGCCCCGCCGGGCCCGTCCCGGCGCATGCGGGCGGCTGCCCGAAGCGTCGTGCAGGGCCCAGTCAGATGCCAGTCGTTCACCCCCGTCCCGGCGCCCTGCGCGCCCGCCGCGCCGGCGCCTTCCTGGCCGGCGCCTCCCTGGCCGTTCTGGCGCAGGTCGTCCCGGCCCTCTCCCAGGACGCGACGCCGCCGCGCCGCGGCATCGCCAATCCACCCGCCGGGGGCAGCGTGCAGCTCGACGAGATCAGCGTCGAGAGCCGTGGGGGCGGCCCGGTCCAGGCGGGGCGCTCCAATACGGCCTCGCGCAGCGTGGAGAGCCCGACCGGCCCAATCGACGGGTTCGTGGCGAAGCGCTCGAACACCGCGACGAAGACCAACACCCCGCTGATCGAGGCGCCGCAATCGATCAGCGTGATCGGGCGCCAGCAGCTCGACGCCCAGAACGCCCAGACTTTGACCCAGGCCACCCAGTACGTCGCGGGGGCCTATGGCGGCGTGTTCGGCGCGGATTCGCGCATCGACTACCTCACCCTGCGCGGCTTCGTGGTGAGCGATTTCGGCATCTACCGGGACGGGCTGCAGCAGCTGAACTACGGCTTCGGCTACTTCAAGACCAACACGTTCGGGCTCGAGCGCATCGAGGTGCTGCGCGGCCCCGCGGCGGTCCTGTTCGGGGCCGGCAGCCCCGGCGGCATCGTCAACCAGGTCACCAAGCGCCCGACGCTCGATCCGTTCGGCTATGCCGAGGTCGGCGGCGGCTCGTTCGGCCAGAAATACGCCGCCTTCGACTTCGGCGGCCCGGCCGACCAGGAGGGCCACTGGTTCTACCGGCTGACCGGCTACGGCCGCCAGGGCGGGACGCAGGTCGAGGGCGCCCCGGACGACAGCTTCTACATCGCACCGGCCGTCACCTATAAGCCGGACGGGGCGACGCGCTTCACCTTCCTGTCGAGCTTCCAGCACGACAACACCGCGGTGACGTCGAACTTCCTGCCGTATCTCGGGACCGTGCGGCCCAACGCCTCCGGGCTTCGGATCCCGCGCTCGCTCAACGTCGGCGATGCCGGCTTCAACACCTTCCAGCGCGACCAGGCGTTCCTGGGCTACGAGTTCGAGCACGACTTCAACGAGACGTGGACCTTCCGGCAGAACCTCCGGTACTCGTTCCTCAAGAGCTTCCAGAACTCGGATATCGGCCAGCTCGGCTACAGCAACCCGGCCCAGACGCTGCTCGCCCGCTACCAGTTCCGCGACAGCGCCAAGGTCAACCTGTTCCAGGTCGACAACCAGGCCGAGGCGCGGTTCTTCGATGGATACTTCCGTCACGACCTGCTGATGGGCCTGGACTACAAGGATTACCGCCTGAACGACAACCAGGCGTCGCTGTTCCCCGCGAGCGACCTGAACATCCTGGCCCCGGTCTACGGCCTGCCCACCGGGACGCCGTCGCCGTACCTGATCAATTCCGACGCGTTCAAGCAGCTCGGCCTCTACCTGCAGGACCAGATCAAGGTCACCGACCGGCTCACCCTGCTGGTCGGCGGCCGCCAGGACTTCGCGGACAACCGGGTGGTCGACAAGCTCAACAACGGTCTGGGCAACAACGGCCGCAGCGACAACGGCACGACCTACCGGACCGCACTGATCTACAACTTCGACAACGGGCTCGCCCCCTATGTCAGCCTCTCGACCTCGTTCCAGCCGCTGATCGGCACCGACATCAACAACCAGACCTTCAAGCCCGAGACCGGCAAGCAGGTGGAGGGCGGCGTCAAGTTCGAGCCCCCGGGCCAGGGCTACTTCCTCACCCTGGCGGGCTTCGACATCCACCGCCAGAACGTGCTGACCGCCAATCCCGGCAACCCGCTGTTCAACGCCCAGCTGGCCGAGGTGCGGTCCACAGGCTTCGAGGCCCAGCTGGTCGCGAGCCTGGCCGAGGGCCTCAACGTGGCGGCCTCGTACACGATCTACGGGCTGACCAACGAGCGGGGCGGCCCGGAGCTGATCGGCAAGGTCCCGGTCAACATCCCGGAGAACTTCGCCAACGTGTTCGTCGACTACACCATCCCGAACGGCGACCTGCGCGGCTTCGGCTTCGGTGGTGGCGTGCGCTACGTCGGGCGGTCCTTCGCCGACGTCGGCAACACCCTGCGGGTGCCGGACTACGTGCTGTTCGACGCGCAGGTCCACTACGACTGGGAGCGCTGGCGCCTGCAGGTCAACGCGACGAATGTCGGCGACCGCCGCTTCGTCTCGTCCTGCCAGACCTCGACCTCCTGCTTCTACGGCGACGCGAGGCGGGTCCTGGCGAGCGTGAGCTACAAGTGGTGAGACGCGGGCCGCGCGTGGCCTGAGTCACGCGCGGCGGGATCGTGAAGGCGGGGCGACCGGGCCAGCCGCGATGCGGAAGGCCCGGGCTCAGCGGCCGTGGCGGCGCATCATGTGGCGGCGATGGTGCCGGCGCATCATGTGATGGCGGCTCCGCATCACGCCCCGGGAGGACATCCGGGCACCGCGGTGCATGCCACCGAAATTGCCGTTGCCGGTGGCGGCAGCGTTCCGGTCGAGGCCGTCGCCCCGGGCGGCGAGGCTCGGGCTGGCGGCGCCCAGGACGAGGCCGAGCGCGAGGGTCGCGCCGAGGAGGATCTTGTTCATGGGGTCCGGTCCCTTCGCGACCCTGCGCCGCGCCGACCGAACGGATCAGTGATGCGCAAGTTCCGGGCCGTCAGGCGGCCGGACCCTCCACGATCGCGAACAGGGCGGGCTGCACGTCCTTCGCGTCCGGCACCGGGACCGCCCGGATGCGCGATGGCAGCGGCCCTCCGAGCAGATCCAGGAAATCCCCCGAGGCGGCGATCTCGAGCTCGGCGGCCTTGGCCCGGGCCTCGAGGCGCGACAGGGCGTTCATGGCGGGGCCCAGCACGGTGTACTCGGCCCGCACCCCGTCGTCGAACACGCCGACCAGGAGGTCGCCGGCATGCAGGGCGACCACCACCCGCAGGGTGAACATCCCCGCCTCGGCCCGCGCTTCGTTGAGGGCGGCGATCCGGTCCTGGAGCGACAGGGCGCAGGCCAGCGCCGCACGGGCCTGCGCGCGCGGTCGGCCGACCACGAACTGCACCAGCACGGCGTCGCCGACATACTTGTCCACGAGGCCGCCCTGCTCGGCCACCGCGGCCTGGGCGGCCGCCCGGACGGCGAGCAGGGCCGTCACCATCGCCTCGGGCGGATGCTCCCGGCTCAACCGGGAGAAGCCGCGGATGTCCAGCACCATCAGGCAGGCATGGCGCCGGTGGATGCCCATGGCGGCGTCGGCGTCCTCCGCGGCGAGGTCCAGGGCGACCGTGTCGGGCACGAAGCGCGCGAGCTGGGCGCGCTCGTGCTCCATGCGCAGGGCCCGGGTGACCGCTTCGCGCAGGCGGGTCATGCCGTCGACCACGAGCAGCCCGGCCGCCACGAAGGTGGCGAGCCCGGTGACCTGCGCGGTCGGGAACGAATCCGGCCCCGGGAACAGCCCGGGATCGGCCAGCCCGACCAGGAAGGCCGCGCTCCAGCACGCCGTCACCACCCCGCAGAACAGCAGGGTCTGGGCGACCCGCATGCTCAGGCCGGTCTGGAGCAGGAGCAGGAAGGCCGGCAGGCGGCTCACCGCGTCGGCGCCGAGGCCGGCCCCGCCGCCGGCCAGCATGTGCTCGATGATCACGTAGACGGCGAGCCCGGCGTTGAGCAGCGTCCCGGCCCAGCTGTAGGCCGCCGCCGCGGGGCCGCCGCCCCTCTCCCCGAGCCCGAACCAGATCGTGCCGACGCCGTAGAGGCCGAGGATGAACCAGTGGCTGAAGGCGTGCAGCGAGCCGTCATAAGCCTGGGCCGCCATCAGCAGCACCAGCACGATCACGATCCGCAGCCCGAGCAGCCGCAGCCCGCCGCCCGCCTGCATGGCGCGCAGGACCGCGGCGTCGTCCTGGCTCGTCTCCGCCTTGCGCGCAGAGAGGTCCCGGGCGGGCTTGGGGGTGCAGAGCGGCTGGGTCCGGGCGCCGCCCGTGGCCATCACGCGCCCCGGTCGAGGCGCCGGGCCGCGCTGAAGCGGTTGAGGAAGCGCGGCTCCTTCTCGGGGGCGATCCGGATCGCGAGGTGCACGGTGCCGTCGGCTTCCGCGCGCCGGTCCAGGATCTCGGCGTTCTCGTAGAGCCAGTTGAGCGCCGCCCCGTCCTCGGGGGGCAGCGACACCGCGAAGCTCGTCCGGTGGCGGCCGATCCGCGCCTCGATCCGGGCGGTGAGCGCGGCGAGCCCCTCCCCGGTCAGCGCCGAGACCAGAACCGGCGCGTCGCTGTCGCGGTCGTTGCGGGCCTTGGCCTGGCCGCTGAGGTTCATCAGCCGGGTGCGCTCGTCGTCGTCGAGCAGATCGGACTTGTTCCAGACCTCGATGATCCGCTCGGCCGTGGTCTCGATGCCGAGCTCGCGCAGCACCTCGCCGACATCCTCGGCCTGGGCCTCGGAATCGACGTGGCTGACGTCGCGCACGTGCAGCAGCACGTCGGCCTCGATCGCGTCCTCCAGGGTCGCCCGGAACGCCGCGATCAGGGCGGTCGGCAGGTCGGAGATGAAGCCCACCGTGTCCGACAGGATCACGGTCTCGCCGTGGGGCAGCTTGGTCGCGCGCGCGGTCGGGTCGAGGGTGGCGAACAGCATGTCCTTGGCGGTGACCTCGGCGCTGGTCAGGGTGTTGAACAGGCTCGACTTTCCGGCATTGGTGTAGCCCACCAGCGCGACGATCGGGTACGGGACCCGGGCCCGGCTCTGCCGGTGCAGGCCGCGGGTCCGCACCACCGCGTCGAGGTCGCGCTCGATCCGGGTCATGCGCTCCTGGATCATGCGCCGGTCGGCTTCGATCTGGGTTTCGCCGGGGCCGCCCAGGAAGCCGAAGCCGCCGCGCTGGCGCTCCAAGTGGGTCCAGGACCGGACGAGGCGGGACTTCTGGTAGGCGAGGTGGGCGTGCTCGACCTGAAGCGTGCCCTCGCGGGTCGAGGCGCGCCGGCCGAAGATCTCGAGGATCAGGCCGGTGCGGTCGATGACCTTGGCGCCCCATGCCTTCTCGAGGTTGCGCTGCTGCACCGGCGAGAGCGCGCAATCCATCACCACGAGACCGATCTCGCCGGCCCGGATCATTCCGGCGATCTCCTCGACCCGGCCCTTGCCGAGATAGGTCGAGGGGCGGATGCGCGGCAGGCTGACCGCGAGGCTCTCGACCACGTCGAGCTCGATCGCGGCGGCGAGTCCGGTCGCCTCGTCGAGGCGCGCCTCCACCGAGCGGGTCGGCTGGGCGGGCCCGTGACCCGGTCCCCCGGGCCCGGGGGCGCCGCGGGCCAGATAGGGCCCGATCACCAAGGTGTGGGTCGCCGCGGCGATCTCGCCCTCGGGCGCGGCCTGTGCCTGGAGCCGGGCCTCGCCGGACGTCAGCGTCTCACTCATGCAACCTTTAACGCCGCCCGCGCGCCGGCAGCTTCGTTCGAGAATTCGGATTTTCGAGATGGGGATTGGGCGGGGCCGGGCCAAGGTGCCGGGCTTCAAGATGCCGGGCTTCAAGATGCCGGGATTCGAGAGGTTGGGATCGGAGAGCCCGTTCGACCGGGGAACTCCGTGTTCCTCGTCCTCCGCCTGCGGAGGAGGGATGCCTGCGAAGCGGGTCGGAAGAGGGAAGCAACGCTTCCGGAAAGGCAGTGTCCGGCGTGAAATCACGAACCGTCGCGCTGCCCCCTTGCGGGACTTCGTCCCGACCCGAGCCGGGCTGACGGCCGGCCCATCCCCGCAGAGGGGAGAGGAGCAGAGGGGAGAGGAATGGCGCCTGTCATCTCCGGGCTTGAGCTGGTCCCGATCACAATGCGATCGGGGCCAGCTCTAAGGCCTTGATGTAACGCGCTCGCTTACGCCGGACCGGCCTCCACGTCGGCGGCGGGCGCTCTAGGCGCCCTCTCCAGCCTTGGCATGATCCGGAACGCGATCTGTCGATCCGCCAGCCTACTCCGCAAGTCCACAGAGGAAGACAGGCAAAGCCGCCCTCCCCCACAAGACAATCACGCCTTCTCGGCGGTCTCGTCCGGCTCGAACAGCTGCACCGGGTGGCCCGGCATGATCGTGGAGATCGCGTGCTTGTAGACGAGCTGCGAATGGCCGTCCCGGCGCAGCAGCACGCAGAAATTGTCGAACCAGGTGACCACACCCTGGAGCTTGACGCCGTTGACGAGGAAGATGGTCAGCGGGATCTTGTTCTTGCGGACATGATTGAGGAACGTGTCCTGAAGGTTTTGTGCGCGTTCGCCCGCCATCTTTTTTGCCTTTTTGTTGTCCCGGCGCGAAAGGCTCGGGTTGGGTACGCGACGTCGGAATCTGTCACGTGGTTGGGGCCGTCACGTGCGAGATCGTCCGATCATCCCGCACGGACCGAGTCTACAGCATGACGGCGTGAAAGCCCGGGGGCAAGCAAGCCCCGTTCCGCCCGATCCGTGACGGATCGGCGTCAGTTTCACGGTTCGTCCCCCGTCTCCGCCCCTTCTCGGCCCGGCGTGCTACGGGCCGATGCCCAGGGACTTCAGCTTGCGGTGCAGCGCCGAGCGCTCCATGCCGATGAACTCGGCGGTGCGCGAGATGTTGCCCGAGAACCGCGCGATCTGCGCCACGAGATACTCGCGCTCGAAGATCTCGCGCGCCTCGCGCAGGGCCAGGCTCATCAGCTTCTCGCCGCCCGCCCCCCCCGGGGTGGTCGGCACCAGGGCGCCGATCTCGGAGGGCAGCATCTCGGAGGTGACCTCCTGGTCCGGGTCGGCCTGGGTCAGGATCATCAGCCGCTCGACGTTGTTCTTGAGCTGGCGGACGTTGCCCGGCCAGTTGTGCGACTGGAGCACCGCCATCGCGTCCTCGGCGATTACGCGCTTCGGCAGGCCGGTCTGGGACGAGATGTTGTCCATGAAGAACTGGATCAGTTCGGGTACGTCCTCCCGGCGCTCCGACAGGGCCGGCACGCGCACCGGCACCACCGAGAGCCGGTGGAACAGGTCCTCGCGGAAGCGGCCCGCGGCGATTTCCTCGGCCAGATCCCGCGACGAGGACGAGATGATCCGGACATCCACGTGGACTCGGGTTGTGCCGCCGACGCGCTGGAAATTCTGGTCGACCAGGACGCGCAGGATCCGGTTCTGGCTCTCGCGCGGCATGTCGGCGACCTCGTCGAGGTAGAGGGTGCCGCCATGGGCCTCCTCCAGGGCACCGACCCGCCGGCCGGACTCGCCCTCGACCCCGAACAGCTCCGCCTCCATGGTCTCGGGCAGGATCGCGGCCGCGTTGAGCAGCACGAACGGGCCGTTGGCGCGGGCCGAGGCCTTGTGCAGGCTGCGCGCCGCGAGTTCCTTGCCGGAGCCCAGCGCCCCGGTGATCATCACCCGGGCGTTGGTCGGCGCGACCCGGTCGATGGTCTGGCGGAGCTGGTTGATCGCCAGCGAGCCGCCGACGATGCGGTTGGGATTCCCGGAGCGCGCCGTCAGGTCGCGGACCTCGCGCCGGAGCCGGGAGGCTTCCAGCGCCCGCTCGGCCACCAGGATCAGCCGGTCGGCCTTGAACGGCTTCTCGATGAAGTCGTAGGCCCCCGCCTTGATGGCCGAGACCGCGGTCTCGATGTTGCCGTGGCCCGAGATCATCACCACCGGCAGGTCGGGATTGGCGGCCTTGATCAGGTCGAGCACCTGCAGGCCGTCGAGGCGCGAGCCCTGCAGCCAGATGTCTAGGAACACCAGGTGGGGCCGGCGCGCCTCGATGGCGGCGAGCGCCTCGTCGGAGCCTCCGGCCGTGCGGCAGCGGTGGCCCTCGTCGTCGAGGATGCCCGCCACGAGGTCGCGGATGTCGGCCTCGTCGTCGACAATCAGGATATCGGCGCTCATGCGTGCATCTCCGCGATCCGGGGGGCCGTCGGTGCGGCGCCCTTCTCCTCTGTCGTGACGGGGCTGGTCTCGGGGCCGGACGGCTCGGGCCCGTGCTCGCGCGGGACCCGCATCTGCACCTGCCCGCCACGGCCGGCGGGGTTGTCGTTCAGCGCGATCCCGCCGCCGTGCTCCTCAAGCACCTTGCTGACGATAGCAAGTCCCAGCCCGGTGCCACCTTCGCGTGTGGTCATGTAGGGCTCGAGCAGCCGTTGGCGCCCCTCCACCGGAAAACCCTTGCCGTTGTCGGTCACCGTGATGACCGCGAAGCCGTCCTCGACCGCGAGACCGAGCGCGATCTTGCCCTTGCCGAGCTCGTCCGCCGGCACCTCGGCCACCGCCTCGACGGCGTTCTTCAGGATGTTGGTGATCACCTGGCTGAGCAGCCTGATGTCGAAGGCCGCCACGATCTTCTCCGCGTTGCCCGCCCCGCCCTGCGCCGAGAACGCGAAATCGATGTCTGGGTGCGCCACGCGCATCATGAACAGGTTCTGCTTGGCGATCTCAGTGAGGTCGTTCGGCGCGATGGCCGGCTTCGGCATCCGGGCGAAGGCCGAGAACTCGTCGACCATGCGCTTGATCTCGTCCACTTGGCGCACGATCGTGGCGGTGCACTGGTCGAACACCTCCTTGTCGGCGGTGATGACCTTGCCGTACTTGCGCCGGATGCGCTCGGCGGAGAGTTGGATCGGGGTCAGGGGGTTCTTGATCTCGTGGGCGATGCGGCGGGCGACGTCGCCCCAGGCGGAGCTGCGCTGCGCCTGGACGAGGTCGGTGATGTCGTCAAGGGTCACCACCGAGCCGCGCGACGTCCCCTGCGCCTGCTCGCTCGTGACCCGCACGGTCACGGTGCGCTCGCCGCGCGACCGGGTGAGCTGGAGCTGCTGCTGCTGGAGGGCGCGCGGGCGGCTCTCGCTCTCGGCGAGCACGGGGGCGAGCTCCGGCACCGCCCGGGCCAGCGGCTGGCCGATCAGGGCCTCGCTCTCCAGGTCGAGCATCCGCTCGGCGGCCGGGTTGGCGATGGTGACGAAGCCCGCCGCGTCGAGGCCGATCACCCCGGGCGAGACCCCCGACAGAACGGCCTCCGTGAAGCGGCGGCGGGTGTCGATCAGGTCGTTGGCGGCGATCAGGCCGGTATGCTGGCGGCGCAGCTCCTGCGTCATCTTGTTGAACGCCTCGCCGAGATGGGCCAGGTCGCCGCTGGTCTTCTTGGTCGGCACCTGGGCGTAGAAGTTGCCGGACGCGACCTGGTCGGCGGCGTTGATCAGCCGCCGGATCGGCGCCACGAACCGGTTGGCGAAGTTCATCCCGAACCACACCGCCGACAGCAGCGCGATCAGGGCGATCAGCAGGAACACCGACGCGAAGGTGATCTGGATCGAGCGCCGGAGCGAATCGTAGGTCAGGTACTCGGCCGCCGCCGCTCGGGAGACGCCCGGGAATTCGATGGCCAGCTGGCTGACCTCCCGCTGCACCATCAGCACCGCGTCGTCGTAGGCCGGCATCCGCAGGAGCGCGGCGAAGACGCGGCCCTCCGAAGGCAGCAGGCAGATCGGGTCGGTCGATGTCGCCGCCTCCTCGAAGGCCGCCGCCGAGGGCAGCCGCACCTGCTTGAGCACGTCGATCTTGGCCCGGGCGACCACGTCGGTGGGCCCGCGCATGATCTGCGCCACCGGCAGGCCGAGATTGGTCGCCCGCGTGGTCAGGAAGTTCTCGAACCAGGCCCGGTCCCGGTCGAAGTTCGGGCGCGCCCGGGTCAGGTCGTCCACCAGGATGCGGATCTCCCGGGCGAGCGACTGGCACTGGTTCTCCTGGTAGGCGTCGGCCACCTCGACGGATTTGAGCACCACGTCGCGGACCCGGTCGGTGAAGCCGAGCGACAGGCCCCGGTCGATGGTCACCGACGCCACCACCGCCAGCAGCACGGTGGGCAGGATCGCGATCAGCGAGAACAGGCCGACGATGCGCGAGTGCAGCCGGGCCACCGCAGCGTTGGCCTTGCGGGCGTGCAGGAAGACCCGCGCCTCCCAGGCGATGACGAAGACCAGCCCAAGCACCAGGACGGCGTTGATGCCGAGCAGCGTGACGCCGTAGGCCGGCGTCGGGGTCACCCGGATCACCCCGGCCAGGATCAGGAAGGTCGCCAGCGCCGAGATCAGCGCGGTCACCACCACGGCGGCGCCGATCCAGCCCGGCCCGCGCGGCCCGGGCCGCAGCGATTCCGCGAGCGGCGTGCTCAACTCCTGGGACTGCGGCGAATCCGGTGTGGTCTCCTGGGATGCGATTGCTTGGGATGCCGCTTCTTGGGATGCGGTCTCTTGGCCCGCATCCCCCGCGGTATCC